>JAFGIC010000374.1 GCA_016929815.1 Deltaproteobacteria bacterium | reverse complement strand
CTGGTGGAGATGATGGGGGGAGAGATAGGCGTGATAAGTGAGGAGGGCGCCGGTTCGGAGTTCTGGTTTACCGCAAGGTTCTCCAGGCAGGATAGAGAGGAAGAGGTTGATGCGACACCGTTTGTGGATCTGCATGGGGTAAAGGCGCTCATTGTCGATGACAATGCCGTGAATCGGGAGATCCTGTCGGCCAGGATGTCGTCATGGGGTATGCGTCCTGTTGAGGGCAGTGACGGTGAGTCTGCCATGGATGCCCTCCGCAAGGCCGCGGATGAAGGCGATCCCTTCAGGGTTGCCATGATTGACATGCACATGCCGGGAATGGACGGGGAGTCCCTCGGCAGGATGATCAAAGAAGATAAAAGACTGTCGGACACCCTCCTGGTGATGCTGACATCCATCGGCGTGAGGGGATATGCCAGGCGGTTCCAGGATGCCGGGTTTGCCGCCTATCTGATAAAGCCGGCCCGTCATCAGGAGCTGTTCAATGTCCTAAGGGAGGTAATAAACGCATCTTCGGGAGCAGGCGATAAGACGCAGGCTGAACAAATGAGGCCCATTATTACCAGGCATTCGGCTCCCAACCGGCTTCGGGTCCCTGAAGCCGGCGAAGCGCGCGTCCTGCTGGTGGAGGACAATATCACGAACCAGCAGGTTGCCCTGGGCATCCTGAAAAATCTGGGCGTTCATGCGGATGCAGTTGCGGACGGCGCTGAAGCGGTCAGGGTATTGAAGACTATCCCCTATGACCTTGTGCTTATGGATATACAGATGCCCGTGATGGACGGTCTTGAGGCCACCAGGCAAATCAGGAAAAATAAAGAAGAGACATTAAACATTAATGTGCCTATTATTGCCATGACTGCTCACGCAATGAAGGGAGACCTTGAGAAATGTCTTGAGGCCGGCATGAATGACTACATGTCAAAACCGGTATCCGCAAAGCCACTGGCCGAAAAACTGGACAAGTGGCTTGCGTTGAAGCCAGTTGCAAAGGGTAAAGATGCGGAAGGGGAAAAGGGCGGGAAATCGGGCAGAAAGAAATTGCCGGTATTCGATTTTAAGGCTATGATTGGGCGCCTGATGGATGACCGGTCCCTTGCCGAGACTATCATCAGGGGTTTCTTATCGGATATCCCCGTACAGATAGAAACCTTGAAAAGGCTTGTTGAATCCGGCGATGTCCCGGCGGTTGAACGACAGGCCCACGCCATCAAGGGCGCTGCAGCAAATGTCGATGGGCATTTGCTGAGGACTGTTGCCTTTGAGATTGAAAAGGCAGGGAAGGCCGGTGATCTGAGTGCAGTCAAAGGCCTTATGAATGAGCTGGAGAGCCACTTCAACCGTTTAAAAGAGGAAATGGAAAAGGTTTTAAAAACGCAGTAAGATAAATTGACCTTTCATTTCAAAAGGAGGAGATGCATGAAGACATTAATTGTTGAGGACGATTTTACCAGCCGCCTTTTTCTTCAGGAGATCTTGAAGGGCTATGGATCATCACATATTGCCGTCAATGGAAAGGAGGCTATCGAGGCTGTGCGAATGGCGCTGGATGCAAACGAGCCCTATGACCTTATCTGTCTTGATGTCATGATGCCTGAGATGGACGGCAACGACGCCCTCAAGGAGATCAGGTCTCTGGAGAAATCAAAGGGGACAAGCCTCCCCAAACCGGCCAGGATCATTATGACCACGAGTGTGACGGAAAAAGAGAAGGTGCTTGAGGCGATCAACGCACAATGTGACTATTACCTTATAAAACCCCTGCAGAAGAAGATTCTAATCAGAGAATTGCAGCGCCTTAAGCTTATATAATAATGAAGAGGTATCAAAATGCGGGTTCTTATTGCTGAAGATGATCTAACATCCAGAACGGTATTGCATGCTGTCCTTGAAAAGCTGGGCCACGAGGTGACTGCCACGGTCAATGGGGCCGATGCCTTGTCTGTCATGGAGAAACCGGATCCCCCCAGCCTTATTATTCTTGACTGGATGATGCCCGTCATGGACGGGCTTGAAGTTGTGCGACGGGTGCGGGCCATGAGATCCTCCCATTCCCCTTATATGATACTGCTTACCACCAAGGGCGAAAAGGGAGATATTATTGCCGGGCTCGATGCAGGCGCGGATGATTACCTGTCCAAGCCCTTTGATTCAGGAGAATTGAGGGCAAGGGTTGATGTGGGAAGACGTATGATCGAGATGCAGGACCGGCTGGAGGCCAAGGTGAAGGAACTGCAAAAGGCGCTTGATGAGATAAAGACACTCCAGGGGATACTGCCTATCTGCTCCTTCTGCAAGAAGATACGAGACGATCAGGGATACTGGAATCAGGTCGAGGCATATGTCTCGAAGCATTCCGATGCCCAGTTCAGTCATGCTATTTGTCCCGAATGCATGAAAAAGCATTATCCGGAATTTATTAAATGAAAAGATTAAGCCTAAAATTTATGATTTCGACCCTTATGGCGATGATGCTGATGATACCTGATATGGCGATAGCCGGCGATATCGTCATAATAGGAAATCAATCAGTGGCCGAGTCGAAATTGAGCAAACAGGATGTCAAAAATATCTACCTGGGCAGGAAGACCTTCTGGAGCGGCAAAAAAAAGATTGTCTTCGTAACGCTGGGAAATGCGGACCTCAGCGTAAAATTTCTGGCCGAATATATAAACATGATCCCCTCCCGGTATGCGGACTACTGGCTAAACAAGGTATATACCGGACAAGGGTCTCCGCCCAGGTCCTTTGCCTCGGATAAGGAAATGATTGATTTCGTTGCCCGGACCGAAGGGGCCATCGGCTATGTATCATCAGGCAAAGGCCTGGATAATGTGAAGATATTTGCGGTAGAATAACGGCGGTAAATGATATGAGAGTCTCAGTTGTTGCATTATATATTATAACGGTAATATGCGTCTTTGCCTCGGACGTTCATGCCCTTGATATAAAAGGAGTCGGCATACACGGATTTTTTTCCCAGGGATATGTGCGGACAACGGATAACAATTTTTTCGCTGGGACAGATAAGGGCAGTTTTCAGTTTAATGAGCTGGACATTAATCTCAGCAGGGACCTGACTGACCGGTTGAGGATAGGCGCTCAATTTATTTCAAAGGACTACGGCACGACAGGGAACCATAAGGTTGAGATCGACTGGGCCTATGCGGATTATCTTCTTACGGACTGGCTTGGCGTCAGGGCGGGCAAGGTAAAGGCGCCTCACGGCCTGTACAACCAGACCCGTGACGTGGACATGCTGCGCACATACGTATTTCTGCCTCAGAGCGTTTATCCGGAGATCCTGCGTGACTCAACGCTGTCGATATTGGGCGGAGGCATTTACGGCAATATCGATCTTAAGAATTTTGGGGGGTTGTCTTATCAGGCGGCGATAGGCAAACAGGATATTGAGCCGAATGAGAGGACAATGCAGGCGTTCATGGACACGACATCAAATAACGATATGATTCATAACGACAGCATTGATGTCGATTCGAAATATGCGGGCGGCCTGGAATGGCGCACTCCTCTGGACGGATTGAGGGTGTCATGGACGATCGGCAACACAAAGCTGTCTGCCCTGTCTCATGCGATAGAGGACGATCCTCCAATGATGACAATCGGCGATAAGGTGTACCAGGACTTTGATAAATTTCAATATTTGGTATATTCCGCTGAATATGCCTGGAAATATCTGACGATTTCGGGCGAATTCATGAAAACAGAAAGGGCGTTTTCAATTGAAATGGGCGATGAAGCGCATGGAGATAACGAGGTCATAAAATCCGATGGCTGGTATGCAGGGTCTTCATATCGTTTTACGGACTGGTTTGTTTTAGGCGCATATTATTCAAGGAGCGAATCAAGGAATGTCGGCGCTGATGCCGCCGATGCATACGCTCCCGATCCAGGCGGCAGAGACAATCCTCCGGGTGTGCCCAATCCTCCGGGAGGCCTTCCCCCTGACCGTGGCGGCAGGTTTTTTGACGTAGGAGGGATGGTCTCAGCGACTCCCGGCAGGGATTATCAGAAGGACCTGTGCCTTACAACCAGATTCGATATAAATCAACATACCATATTCAAATTGGAAGGGCATAGCTTTAAGGGTACAAACGGGCTCAGCCCCCTGGATAACCCTGAGGATGAGAAAGGCAACAGGTGGACGAATGAATGGAAGATGTTTGCGGCAAAAATAACCTTAAGATTTTGATCCGGATTATTATTTCATTGACATACAAAATTCCCTTTCTTATACTACAATTAAAATAATAAGTTCCTCTCAATTTAATATCCTTTAATGAGGTTCGATCTGTATGGATGCCGTAATTACCCGGATTATAGAGATCGAAAGGCAGTCCGCTACGGACATTGAGCGGGCTGAGGACACCTGTCGTAAAAATATCGAGGCGCATCGACGCACCCTCGAAGATGAAAAAGAGAGAGCGCACGCCCAGTATAT
>JAFGIC010000373.1 GCA_016929815.1 Deltaproteobacteria bacterium | reverse complement strand
TGCGGTAATCTTCTTCTGGATATTGTCTCTGCCCGCTCCGGCGCTGTCATTAGCCGATGTCCACGGGTCGTCAACCTTACCAACTTTTACCAATCCTGCAGGCCCCTGATTTTCATACCAGTTCCCGTCCTCCTTATCAAATCCCTTGGCGCTGGCAAATCCCTGACCACCCATTTTTGTAACCTCTCCTGTTAATACTATAGAAAAAGTATCACCGGATTTAAATAACGCCTTCAAACGTGCGGACTTTGAATCCTCATCAGCGGAGCCATTGGACAGGTACCCATCCCGTACGGATGTGTTAAAGGAGGCGCGGATTGCCGTCCAGTCGCTCAAAGGAGCGTTCATACTGCCTTCCGTGTGCAGTAGGTTGTAATTGCCGTATTCGAGTGTCCCTGATGCGGTATATTTATCCGTCTTGGGATCGGCCGTTACAACGTTTACAATGCCGCCCGGTGTGGCGCTCGCGTACATCGTGCTCTGGGGACCGAAAAGGACCTCCACTCTTTCAATATCATACATTGACTGGTTGTTGCCGCTCCTGTTGCTGTAAACTCCGTCCTGGTTTACGGCCACGGTAGGGGCGGAGGCCTGTATCATACCGAATGAATTATTGTCATTGCTGATGCCTCGGATCGAAACCCTTAGCCCGTCATTGCCGGACTGGGTCAGGATGCTCGAGATATTATTAAGGATCTCATCAATATCGTTCCTCCCGATCTCCCTGATGTCCTCTCCGGTTAGCACCTCCATAGCGATTGGGACCTTCTGCTGATTCTCTTCGCGCTTCTGTGCTGTAACTGTAATCTCCTCCAGTGTGAACTCGTCACTGTCGCTTTCCTGGGCCAATAAGGCAGATACATCACAGAAAATAACAAGCACTATTATTAATGCCAAAAAAAACAAGAAATTTCTTTTATTCATAATCTTCCTCCATTTTAAGTTTTTTATACTTGCGTCGGCCGTTCCGACGTTATGACCCCAAATAAGAATCTCGTGCCATTTGTACGAAGGGCATTTTTCTATCAAAAAACAATACCCGGAATTCAAAATTCCGGTTTTACAATAACATCTTAATTAATATTGCTTTATTGTGTATGTACTAGATTTATCTGGCGAGATTATGAATTAACCATGTTATTATCATGAACATACAGTTTCTGAATTTTTTCTTTTTTTTGCACGGACAGCAATGACGGCTACAGCCTTCCGCCAAGGCCGGGGATGTAGTAAATTTACCGATATATTCGTCTTTTCTGTTATACTCCCTCAAAACACCACAGGGCGTTACGTAAAATTAAAAAACGGCCGGCAAAGTATTTACCTCTAGCCGGCCGTATCATTAATTAATATTTTATAAAGCTAGAACTTGATCGAGAATGATGCCCCATAGGTCCTCGGATCCCCCAGCCTCAGTTCCTCACTGCCTGTCCTGCCCATGTAGCTCTTTTTTACGGCATAATTGGTTATGTTCTTAACATAGGCGTTAAGGCTCCATTTGCCGCTGGCTGGATTAAACGACGCTGACGCATCCCATAGATAATATGGCTCCTGATAACTATAGCCGTATTCGTCTGCATCACCTGGATTCCAGAGCATCGTATATGATGTCTTATGCTGCATGTCGATTCGTGGCGTCAGCGTGCCGACACTCCCCAGTGGAATGCTGCGCTCATAGCCGGCTGTCATCGACCATTTGGGCGAATTGACAGGCGTTACCCCTTTATAGTTTTCGTCCGGCCAGTACATGTACCATGTATAATGAAATGCGAGATCTATCCATTCGGCGTCCAGATATGAGATGGAAAAATTCAACTTGTCCTTGCTGGTTATTATCCAGCTTGTCTGAAGATCGAGTCCCAGGGACTGGAAGGCTCCCATCCCCTGAGCTCGATCATCATGGATAGTAAATTCATATATCGACCCGTCAGAATTTCTTGTCGGGTATTGACCATCTGCTCCATATGTTGCTGAAGGATTGCCCTCCCTATCAGTTCCAATACCCATATAATCACCCCCCAGAGCCTCTTCTGTGATCGTTGGCGATTCTTTCCACCCGGAACATAGTTTATTTGCATAGTCATAGAAGTAGCCGGATACATTGACCTGGAGCTTATTGCCAAACCACCTGGACTTCATGCCTGCGGTATAAGAATCGAGTTCTTCAGGTTCCGAACCGCCGGGGGCCATGGCATTTGGAACGCGATAACTGCTTGAAAAGCTGCCGTAAAACATCAGGTTGTCGGCTGCGTCATATTCAAAACCGTATTTAATATCCGGTTTTGAAGACTCTTCAGGGTTGCCGGTGGTCCCAGACATTGGGGTGCCGAATTCAACACTATAATTTTTATCCCAGCTTTGACGATAGCCCACCGTTAAAGAAAGTCTATCATGGAACCATAGCGGATATGAGATATTCGCATATAATGCCGACTTTTTAGTTACCGTGTCTCTCCCCGTGTCCGTATTGCTGGGGTCAACATAATCGGTATATCTTGATTGTTCGGATTTATAATAGGTTCCGCCGAAGATCCATTCAAACAATTCAAAGTCCTTCGAATTGACCATGCGGAGCTCCGCTCCCTTCTGATCGTTGTTGTCCTCCATATTCATGGCTCTGCCCATCATGGTCCCGCTGCCCTCTGAACTGCTCTTGCTGTAAGAAGGCACTGCTGAAATCGTTCCTAAGAATGTTTCCCAGTCAATGTTGGCACTGATCCCATTTGTAATCTGATCATTCTCATTGCTGGGGCCGGGTCCCATCATAGTCTCTTCCTGAGCAGGAGCCGGTGTCCATGGATCATTCACCTTTCCCCCGTCCGGATAATATCCGTCCTGATCTGCAAAGGGCTTGACACTGCCTCCCATCATGCCTCCACCGCCCCTTTTGGACCAGCTGCCGGTAACTGAAAATGTGAGCTTGTCATAGACCTCCCACAACGCCTTGAGACGGGCGGATGTAGACTCGCTTGCCGAATCACCTTCTACATAGGCATCTTGAGACGACCTGCTGGCGGCAAGGCGCAACGCGACTTTTTCCTGGATAACGGGGGCGTTGAATACCGCCTGCAGATTAAGAAGACTATAGGAACCGGCTTCCACAGTAGCTTCGGCAGAATACCTATCAGTCTTGGGAGCAGCCGTTATAACATTGACAACGCCGCCGGGCGAGTTACTGCCGTACATGGTGCTCTGTGGCCCGAACAAAACCTCCACCCTCTCAACATCGAAGAGATTCTGGCCCGCGTTGCTCATGTTGTTGAATGACCCGTCGACATTTAAAGCCACCGCCGAGTCAGCTACGTGCTGGTTATCCTGTGACATGCTATCATCCGTAATGCCGCGCAGGGTAATCCTCATGCCGTCATCAGCAGTATTGATAAAGACATTGGCAATATTCTTAAGGATTTCATCTACATTATCCTTGCCCAGTGCTGCAAGCTCTTCACCAGAGATCACCTCCATGGCAACAGGCACCTTCTGCTGATTTTCCTCGCGCTTCTGGGCTGTTACCGTGATCTCCTCCAGGGTGAATTCCTCTGATGCCGTTTCCTGGGCGAACAAAGCCGCCACATCTCCTACGGCAAAGATAAAAAAGATAAAAGTGATTGCAAATGCCAAAAAATGAATATGCTGTTTTTCCATTATTATCCCTCCTAAGTTAAGTTTTTTTATGATCTCGCCGGACGACCCGGCGTGAAATCCCTAAAAAACCTTCAACGATAAAACACATACTCATCAATTAAAAAATAATCATTCATGTCTAAAAGAAATAAAACATAGGCAGGATTTATGGATCAATAATAAATCTCATTGCATTATTATTTGATCCAAAAGACAATATATCTATTTATTTCAAGGCTATTTAATAAATATAGAAAGATATGATTAATTGATAACCCACCGATATGTTATTGCAGTGATGATAATATGTTTTTATTAAGGAGCTGAGGTCAAGTCCAGTAACAAATTTATACGTCAACGTTTCCTCATGAAAAGCTACACTGTTCACGGTCCTTGATGCTGTTGATATCCGCATATCCCCGTAAGACAGGCTGGTCATCGCGCATTCCTGGGCAAACCACCGATTACCTGATGCATAAAGCCGCGTCTTTAGACTACGCTCTATATATCTGTGCGCAATATGGACATCTTATGAGATTTTTTACATATGGAACGCGGTTTGTTGCATATACTTATTTTATGGAAAGGGGATATTCATGCGATATATATCTCCGGCCGGTATTCACTGTGTCCTGTTAACTGTCCTAAGGGCTGCTTTTATCTCCTCAACGCGCTCTGATGAGCCGATAAAGATATCATCCGGAAATCTGTAATATTTCAGTATGCCCTCGAGGATTTCCGCCGCTATAAAACAGTTCACGGACATGCCCGCAAGATATTGCAGGCGCAGGTTGCGGTCTGTGTTGATCTGGGCATTTGCCGTCCACTCATCCATATCGGCAGCGCAGCCTGCATATGTGGCCAGCAGCGAGATCTCAGGGTTTCCCCACATGTTAGGCCTCCAGGTTATGCCTTTTACATCCGCGCCAAAACCCACCTCTAAAAGTGATTCTTTTACCTTGATATAATCAGGGCTGTTAAGCTTCTCATGCAGATTATCAAGGTCGATCCTGGCAGGCCCGACCTGGGCCAACAAAACGGCATCAAATCCCTTGCCTTTTTTATCGTTGCTGAAAAACATCCCGTTGGGAAATACCTGAAAAAAAGTCGCTATTACGCTTTTGGCCGTCTCATTGTCGCTTTCATACAGCGGTATCCACAAGGCCATTACCCCCCCGGGATTCAAATGCGCCTTGCACATCTCATAATATTCCACCGTGTTCAGCGCGGCGCAGCCTTTAACCCATGGGTCGATGGGATCAGAGGTAATGATGTCGAATTTTTTATCCTTGGGCAGGGTGCGTATGTAGTGCCTGCCGTCGTCATAAACCACCCTGACCTCCTTCCCTTCCACCATGTGGGGGTTCTCTTTGTCGATACCGTCAACTATATGATAATTCTGTTTGCCGAACATCGGGGTAACGACTTTGGGGACCAGCGGCTCTATATCGCAGATGGTTATCCGCTTGATGAACGGGTATGGGATAAAGGATCCTGCCGTCACACCTGCGCCGCAGGCTACCACCAGGACGTCCTTTACATCATCAGGGTTCGCTGTTGCCAAAACGGACAGATGCCCCAGCATCCGCTGCAGTCGCATGTCCTGGATATTGCTTGAAGCCTGGATTTTGCCCGCACCGTGAAAAAAAAGATCTCCATCTGTCGATTTTTCAACAGCTACAGACACATTCATTCCTTCACCCACATAAATACAATACCTGCTTTTAGAACCCTTGGCGCTGCTCGCAGGCACATCTTCCAGCTTGAATATGCCGGGCGCAGCCTCTTTGACCCAACTGGCTGAGTAACGGCCGAAGGCCACGGCAATCCACGGCACAGGGGACACAAAAACGACCAGCAGCGCAACTGTCAAGAGCGAAACAAAGGCCCCTGCCAGTTTGCCTCTTGAAACAATCACGGACGCCCCCTTAACCCATTTTCTCTTTGTTACCTGCCGGGATGTAAAAGACGGCCAAAAGGCCACCATCGCAGAGACTGCGGCAAGTATGATTATGAGCCGTTGCCCCCACTGCGTCCCTGCCTGGGGTATAATAAGCATGCTGAAGCCAAGCGATCCTATTATCGCGCCCACCGTGTTGGCGGCGTAAACGCTCCCAACCATCCGCCCGGAATCCTTGTTGCGTCCGGCCACTGAGGCCAATGCCAGAGGAAAGCTCGCCCCCCACAGCACAGCCGCGGGGATCACTGCGCATCCTGCCCTTAAAAGGTCAAGAATAAATGTATATACTGGACCATACTTTTCAGTCATTCCAATAGGATTAATCCACCAATAAGGAATAACCCCGGTTATCATAAAGGCCCCCCATGCCGTTGCCCCGGCAATAAGCATCTGGCAGGCGCCGAGCGCTGCCCTTGCGTCGGCCGCTCTGCTTGCCCAGAACGCCCCTATGCTGCTGCCTATCCCCAGCCCTGCCAGGAATACCGCCAGGATTATAGAAAAGGTATAAACAGTCGCGCCGAGCATAAGGGATAAAAGCCTTGTCCATATTACCTCGGCCCCCAGGGCGCACAGGCCTGACAGACCGATGATGATATATATTCCCGATTTTTTCACTCCTTCTTCAGCCGGCATTCTCTGCGCCGCGTCCGTCTCATGCCGGTATGGCGTCTTTGATGCAATAATCAGAGCAACCAAGGCAACCGACACATTTATGGCAACCCCCACATAGGTGCCAGTAGGCATGTCATAGACCCTCAGCAGATAAAATCCCGCCAGCAGGCATCCCAAGACGCCTCCAACGATATTCCCGGCATAGAAGAACCCCATCCACGAAACGCCTTCAGGGGTCGCCTTTACCCACCTGGCTATTGCAGGCAGAGTCGCGCCCATCATGATGGTTGGGGGCAAAATGCACACTGCAGCAACAAAGGCCCTATGCGCAATGCCGTGCCCCACAAATCCCTCATACACCTCCGCAACAAGGGGTAACCCGAACAATATTGCGATGCCGAATATTCCAATGCCTATCTCAAGAAACGCATAGACTCTCAATGGATGATGGTCAGCCGATATAAGGCGAGGCAACAGAAGACTCCCCAGGCACATGCCGCCCATGAATATCCCCAGCAGAACGCCTAAAGATATGCCTGATGAGCCTATAACCAGCTGCACGAGCTGAAGCCATACAACCTCATAGATCAATGCAGCGCATCCGCTCCCCACAAAAAGGATGAGCAGCCATGGAAGATAGCGCCGTGTTACGGGAGGGACAGCCGGGTCTCCCTTATCGTCTTTTATCATATGTCCGTCAGGCCGGGCCTGCAAGGCCGGCCTTTGCCTCCTGAAAATATTTTATCTCAAAGCGGAGATTCGTGGTGAGCCACTTTAAAGGTTTGCATGATAGAGGTTTTTGGATTGTGTGTCAATTAAGAAGGAAGATTGTCTTCACTGTGGATGGCGGCCGGTTAAAAACCTAAGCCTTCATGCCGTCCCACATCTCCCAGAACGACGGGAATGATTTGTCCACGCAGCGTTCATCCATGACCCTGATCCCCGGGACATTTATCCCGGCAACCGCGAGGCTCATGGCAAGCCGGTGATCATTATGCGTGTCAATATCAGCGCCTGAGAGTTTATGGCCGCCGTGGATGATAAGCCCGTCTTCCAGTTCTTCCACCTGCGCGCCGATGCGTCTCAGTTCACCGGCCAAGTCTTTGATACGGTCGCTCTCCTTGTATCGCAAATGATGCACATTGCGAATAACAGTCTTGCCTTCCGCGAAAAGAGCAATTGCCGCAAGTGTCGGGACCATATCAGGCATTGATCCCATGTCCGTTTTCACGCCCCTGAGCCTCCCTCCCGCAACGGTCACGCTGTCTTCCGATCTTGTTACGGAACATCCCATCTTCTCAAGGACATTAAGAAACGCAATATCCCCCTGTACGGTCGTCAAGGGGCGTATATTTTCCGTTGTTATTATCCCTCCAGTCACGGCTGCGGCCCCCCAGAAATAGGATGCTGAGGAGACGTCGCCTTCTATTGTAAAATCGCGCCTCTTATATCTCTTTTCAGGTGGGATGATGAAGTGCTGATAATCATCATGGATTACTTCAACCCCGAATGACCTCATAACATCAATGGTCAGGTCAATATAGGGCCTTGACACCAGACTGCCCTCAACCCCGATCTCTATGCCTTCGCCTGTATATGGGCCTATAAGGAGCAGGGATGAAATATATTGGCTGCTTATATTGCCGGCAATCTCCACCTTACCCCCTTTGATGCCTGAAGCCCTTACATAGAGGGGAGGATGACCGCTCTGTTTGACATAGGAAATATCGGCTCCGAGCCGGTTAAGCGCTGAGACCAGATCCCTCACAGGTCTTTCTTGCATACGTGGACTTCCTGTAAAGACATACTCATTTTTCCCAAGCGCCGCGACGGACAAAAGCAATCTGTAAGATGTGCCTGAATTGCCCAGAAATATCTTTTTTATTTTTCCTGAGTCTGCGAAATCTCCCCCCCTGCCTGAAACAAGCGCATTATCGCCTTCCGCATAAATGCGTATCCCCATGTCACGCAGGGCCTTAAGGGTGTAAAGGGTGTCTTCACAGCGCAGGAACGATTTCAGCAGGCTTTTCCCCTTCGCAAGAGAAGCGGCTATAAGCGCCCTGTGCGTAATGCTTTTGGAGCCCGGCATCCTTACGACGGCATTAATATCTGAGACTGGTTTTATCTCTTTCATTAATTACTTAATTCCTTTTCTACTGCCGCAGTCATAACCTCCACCGGCGCCTTAATGCCGGTCCATAATCTGAACTGCTCTGCCCCCTGATATACAAACATGGAGAGACCGTTTACAATCTCACACCCCCTCGCCTTTGCCGCGGCAAGAAACCTTGTCTTAAGGGGGTTGTAGATAATATCCATTGCCGTCATGCCTTCCTTGAAGATCTTCTCAGGTACAGGGGACTTATCAATATCAGGCGACATTCCGACAGGCGTTGTATTTATGATAATATCCGCATGCACATCATGCAGTTTATCCGGTGCTATAAATTCACAGCCAAGATCCCGGCAAAGGACCATCCCGCGAACCTGAGACCTGTTGGAAACGACAACTGTCGCGCCTTTTTCCTTAAGTATATATCCGACGGCGCGTGAAGCCCCGCCGGCGCCTATGATAACGACTCTCTTGCCCGGGACCTCCGTCTTTTCCTCGAGGGCCATTAACGCGCCGTATGCATCAGTGTTATATCCCCTCAGCCTGCCCTCTTTATTAACCACCGTATTGACGGCCCCTATCCTGAGCGCAAGATCGTCAACTTCGTCAAGAAACGGGATAATATCGGTCTTGAACGGAATGGTCACACTCAATCCCCTTATCCCCAGGGAGCGGACCCCCTTGATGCAGGCCCCCGCATCTGTTGCCTCGAAGGCCAGATAGACCGCATTTATCCCTTTCTCGCGAAAGGCGGCATTCTGCATGGCAGGACCCAGGGAATGCCTCACGGGGTTCCCTATTACGCAGTAAAGACCCGTGTATTGATCTATCATCATATTGAAAAGAAATCCATTATCTCTTTCATCTTATTGATGGTTATCTGGCCGTCAGCCGATTCCTGACCCGGTTCCATAGAGGCAAAGGTCATGTATGCCCCCATAGGCAAGGAGAAGATCCTGCTCAACCTGCCGAGTTTACCCATACAGAATGAAATGATCCTGACATTTTCCTTCTTTGCCAGTTTCACAAGCTCCAGCACTCTTATATTGTCGTACCATTCCCTTGCAGTGGGCACTATCTTTATGATATCGCCACCCACTGCAATGCTCTTCCTTAACACACTTTCAAGTTCCTCAAGGGAAGGAGTCCCCGCAGTGATATGAGAAGAAACGATGATCTGCGATTTTCCGGAGACATTCGTTATCATCTTTCTTATTTCCTGGGGCAAACTCAGTTCCACATCCACAAAGTCCGCCCCGGCTTCAATAGCCGATATAAGATACCCGGCGACCTTTTCCGGGGAATGGCTCCTCTTCCCCCCCTCCTTTTCGGAACGCCAGGTGATAATGACAGGTTTACCGGCAGCCCGGACAAGCGCAGGTATGTCAAAGGAATCCATCAGGTCGAGACGCACCTCAAGGACATCCGCAACCTTTGCCGCCTCTTTCATCCTCTTTACTGCCTCTTCAGTGCTTGAAGCTATTATTGGAATACAAAACATACCTTATACCGTAAACCTTGCGCCCTAAGCCTTGTGCCTTGAACCCTTTATTGACTTATCTTCTTTTCCCTGTAACACCCTAGAAATCTGTAATTCACAGTAACATCTTCAACCTCCCTGAGCGCAGCGGCAACCTTCTCATCCCTGCCGGCGCCGATAAAGTCCATGAAGAATGAGTAGTCGCCCATGCCGCTTCTGATCGAACCGATGCGGGTAAGGTTTATGTTCTTTTTGGCAAAGACCTCAAGCGCCCTGAAGAGCGTACCGGCCTTGTGCTCGGTTGAAAAGACTATAGAGCACTTATCTCCATCATCCCTGTTTTCCTCCCGCGAGAGGATAAGGAACCTTGTTATGTTGTCCCCGAAGTTGTCTATGTCTTCCTTGATCACGTTAAGATCATATACCTCAGCAGCCAGTTTGCTTGCGATTACGGCTGTCCCCTGGGGTATCTGCTCCGCCAGCATCTTGGCGGCGCCCGCGGAATCGTAGTATTGGACAGATGTCAGGTTGTTCCTTGAAAGAAAGTTGCTGCACTGGTCAAGCGCCTGGGAACAGGAATATACGTTTCTTATCTCCCTGTGGTCGGCCCCGTGCAGGACGAGGAGGCAAAGCGATATGGGAAGTTCGACCGCTCCGACAACGTAAAGATCCGTATTTACGAGCAGTTCATTCACCTCTCCCACAACTCCGCCCAGGGTATTTTCCACCGGTACGATGCCGTAATCATACAGACCTGCCCTGACATCTTCAAAGACCTGGTGATATCCTTCGCATGGAATCGGGATAAGATCGCTGTCCCATTCCCTTAACGCGATCTCATCATATGCCCCGTGTTCGCCCTTAAATCCGATAAGCCTGAAATCCTTCTTTTGAAGGGCCTTGCTCTCGCGGATTATCTCAGTATATAGCTTTTCTATGAACTCTGAATTTATAAGCCCGGGTGAATTCTGCCTGATCCTTTCCAATACGGTCTTCTCCCTGTCGCTGTCCTCGATATCCGCTTTAAACTTCCTGGCCATGAGGGCCAGTTCCATCCTTTCATTAAGAATCCTCAGCAGCCTGGAATCCAGAAAATCAATATTTTTTCTGACGTCTTTCAAATCCATTTATTGCCTCCAAATAATTCTATTCATCCCGCTATCTTCTTCATGCAGTCATCCACAACCTTCAATTTTTTCATCAGGGAATCAAACATCTCAGGAGGAAGGCTCTGGTCTCCGTCGGACAAAGCCTCCGCTGGATTGCGGTGGACCTCCACCATGATTCCGTCCGCCCCGGCCGCTCTTGCGGCAAGGCTCATCGGCCCAATCAGGCTTAACCTCCCTGTACCGTGAGAAGGATCTACGATAATCGGGAGATGTGATACCTCCTTGACCGCGGGGACCACACTCAGATCAAGCGTATTTCTCGAATAGGTGTCGAAGGACCTGATGCCCCTCTCGCAGAGTACAACATTAGGATTCCCTTCTGCAAGGATATATTCGGCGCAGTTCAACCATTCGGAAAGGGTGGAATACATTCCCCTCTTTAACAGGACCGGCTTCTTTGCCTTTCCGACCTCCTTCAAAAGGGAATAATTCTGCATATTCCTTGTGCCTATCTGGAGCATATCCACATATTCGGCAATCCATGACACATCTCTGGGATCCAGGACCTCCGTGACAACGGGTAGGCCCGTTTCCTTGCCTGCCTTTTCAAGTATCTGCAGCCCCTTTATGCCGAGACCCTGGAACGCATAAGGAGATGTCCTTGGCTTGAACGCCCCCCCTCTCAGTATATTAGCCCCCGCCTCTTTTACCCTGCGAGCGGTCTCGATGGTCTGATCCTCGCTTTCAACGCTGCAGGGTCCGGCTATAACAATAAACCCCTGCCCTATAGTAACCTCGCCCACTTTTACCAAGGTCTTTCTGTGCGGGCCTCCGTTTAATGAGGATAATTTTAGATTTTTCATTTTTTCTGTGATCCTTTTATATCTATTATTAATTGTTTCT
>JAFGIC010000372.1 GCA_016929815.1 Deltaproteobacteria bacterium | reverse complement strand
TGATGAGCCCACTTCAAGTGTTGATGTTGAAAATCAGTACATTATCGAACGAATAATAAAGGATATAAACAGGGAAAAGAAGATATCAGTAATCTTCACGACTCATGACATGGTTCAGGCATCAAGGATAACAGATGAAATCGTGTTCCTGTATGACGGAAAGATTGCCAATGCAATTCATGAAAATATATTCAGTGTGAAAATCGGATGTGAGGGAGATAAAAAATACTGCTATCTGCCTCAGGGGATAAGATTAGGCATTATTTCCGAAAGATCCGGTCCTGCCCGCATATCGATCAATCCATCAGGATTATCTCTGCTAAGCAAGGACGCCAGTTTTTCAAAAGATAAAAATCACTTTGAAGGCAAAGTGATACAGCTTACAGACCAGGGGGGCAGGGTAAGGGCATTGATTGATATCGGCATACCTGTTGTTATCCTCATGGAATATGAAAAGTTTTATGAGATAAATCCCTGTGTGGGAACGAAAGTTAATCTTGAGATCCCCGAAGATAGCATAAAAGTCATTCAATAAGAGGGAAAAGGATCATGGAAAACAAGATATTGATGAACACAAAGCAGGTGGCGGAATTTCTGGATATAAATGAAAAGATGGTCTATTCGCTGATAAATGAAAAGGGGCTTCCGGCCACAAAGATAACAGGGAAATGGCTTTTTCCAAAACACCTGGTGGAACAGTGGCTGGAGAACAGCACCATCAATTTTCCGAGATACCCCAACCCCCTTCCTCCATACCACGGACTGCTAATAATAAGCGGGAGCAATGACATACTGCTGGACAGGACATTGTCTCTCTACAATAAAGTGCATTCCGGCCATTGCGCAGTGTTCGGCAACATGGGAAGTCTTGCGGGACTCAGGGCTTTGAAGGACAATCTCTGTCATATCGCCTCAAGTCACCTTTTGCAGGAGGATGAAAGTGAATATAATTTTGATTTTGCGAGAGATGAACTCGGGCAGGTTCCGGCTGTAATCAACTTCTGCAGAAGGGAGCAGGGCATTCTGACCTTACATGGCAATCCCAGGCGGATAAAGGGCGTAAAAGACCTGGCCCGAAAAGATATAAGGATTGTGAACCGGCCTCTGGGAACCGGCACTCGTCTTCTTCTGGACGGCGAGTTGAAAAAGGAAGGAATAAAGGGAAAAGAGATAAACGGATATGAAAGGGAGCTGGAACGTCATATTGATGTGGGTCTGGATATTTTGTGCGGAAACGCGGATGCAGGACCCGGAATAAGGGCTGTGGCGGGGCTTCTTGATCTTGATTTTATTCCTCTGAGAATGGAAAGATTTGATCTCATAACAATCAAAGATCGTTTTTTTGATCAGGGCATACAGATGTTTCTGGGCTTTTTGCGTGATCCTGCCTTCAGAGAAATGGCCATGACACTGAGTGGCTACGACCTGAGCATAACCGGAGAGATGGTGTTTCCGCAGGATAATTGAAAGATTACTTCCCTTTGACAATCTCTCGAATATATAGCGCGATTCCCAGTAACAGGCAGGTGTTTGCAAAGTTGAAGAAGGAAAAAGGCACCAGATATAAAACACTTATATGAAAAATTTTAACAATCAAAGCCCCTAACAGGCTGAGAGCGCCCAGAAGTATCAGGATATCTGCTATGATGTGAGTAGGTTTCATGCTTTTATCTCCTTATTTAAGGTTATTATTTTCTGGCTAATACTTCTATTAAGTTAAAGAACATGAATATGCTATAAGATAAGATATTCGGATATGAAAAAAAGGGATTGGCCTGAATTATACTCTCTCAGGCCAATCCCTGAAAAGATTACATTATTGGCTCGATCTGCGCCCTTCTGTTTAATTTTCTCCCTTCCTTTGTATCATTGGAAGCAAGGGGTTTTGTCTCGCCATATCCCTTGGATTTTAACCGGGCACGGTCAATTCCTTTGCCTGCAAGGTATTCCATAACAGCCTTTGCCCTTCTTTCCGAAAGGGACATATTATAATTATCAGGGCCTATATTGCAGGTGTGCCCCTGGATTTCCACTTTCAGATCCGGTTGCTGTTTCAGAACATCAGCAACCTCATCAAGCAGGGAGTAGAATTCGGATTTGATGTTGGCCTTGTCAAAATCAAAGATAATATCATCCAGCGCCCAGCATCCGGCTTCATTTACCTTGGCGCCCTTTGGCGTATTGGGGCATTGATCTTTCTCGTCAAGCACACCGTCTCCATCCGCGTCCGTGGGAACCGGACATCCCCTGCTGTCTACCTTGACGCCTCTTGGAGTATCAGGGCATTGATCCTTGTCGTCCGTAACGCCGTCCCGGTCAGAGTCAAGGGGGCATCCGTTAGAGTCGACCCTTACACCGCGCGGTGTGCCCGGACATCTGTCTTTATCATCCGTGACTCCGTCGCCATCAGTGTCAGCGGGGCATCCCTTATAGTCTACCTTGACACCCGCAGGAGTGTCAGGACACTGATCCAGCTTGTCCACAACCCCGTCGCCATCAGAGTCAAGATCAACCACTGCCGGTTCAGCCGCCTCGACTTCTTCGCATCTGTTCGTAAAGCCCATAATCATTCCGGTGATAAAGCCCCCGATTCCGGCGGCTATGGCGGTATTCTCGTCATCTTTATTGGCATCATCCGTTAAAAGATATCCTTCAGCGCCGCCCACTGCCGCGCCGATTGCTGCGCCCTTCCAGAACCCCTCTGCAAAATTCTTATTGCAGGCGCATCCTGAAACAAAAGCCAGGATAATGAGAGTTATTAAAAGCATGGTAATTTTTTGAATATTTTTCATAACTATTTCCTCCCTCCTTACATCCTTGAAAATTGTTAATAATTCATTAATAAATATATAAAAACCGAATTTGATTTGAAAAGATGAAATAAAAGCGCACTAACCAAAAAGGCTGAAAAAGATGGTTAATTCTATCAATTAAAAAAATTAAATCAAGATATTATTGTATTAGGCTGTTTTTATTTAAAAAATATCATATTGTTATATAAGATAAAAAACAACAAAATATTAATGGCGCCAATGCAGGGAAAT
>JAFGIC010000371.1 GCA_016929815.1 Deltaproteobacteria bacterium | reverse complement strand
GGTCAGGCGCGCGGTATTGCTGGAGGTCTGGGACGCGAGCAGGGCAGAAAGCCCGGGATATTTACCGGCGATCATTCCCTGCAGCACAGTGGTCACGTTCTGGGCCCGGTAGAGTTCATCAATAACGTCCCGATTGAGGTTCAGACCGCCGGGGATCATGTTAGTCAGGACCGCTTCCAGGGGAAGCTGATAGAAGTCCTTGAAGCGAATGATCCAACTGATGTTCTGCAAATCGATTTCTATACTGATGAGTCTTGATGCCACGGTGCGGTCTTGGGGGTCCAGGGTATCGATGGCACTTAACAGATTGCTGTAATAATAGTGATCAAGACCGATTTCCAGGCGGAACAGGGAATCTTCCGCCTCTACGGTGTGGTAAAACTTTTTGATGATCTGGCTGTAGGGTGTTCCTTCACAGGCACCGACAATCTCTTCAAAGCCTTCTGCATTCACTATAATATCCATGGGTATGGCATGAATAACAGGTTCATAGAGGATATAGTGGATACTGTTGTCAACCGGGCGTTTGCGGAATTTTCTATCGAAGTAAAGTCGTATTGCGTTTTTGAGGTTCTCTATTTCAAACTGAGTCAGGAGGGCATCCACCAGCGGTTGGCAGCGCTGATGAAGATAGCGCCTGATATTTTGATAGAGCTCAATTTCACTTTTCAACAACTCACGTTCTGCCAGTTTCAGGTCACCGGTTTCCGTATATATCTGCTCCAGGCTTGCGAACGGGGTTTCCCTGAGCAATGCAAGGGCGGCCTCCAGGGAAGGGGCCTTGGCCAATTCCCGGAAGTGTTCTTCGGGCAGGATCTTGCTGATCCTGGCTCGCAGTTTGGCGTTGATCAATGCATATTTTGATAAAGGGCTGGCCATTATACCTTGTCCTGATCCGTTGTCAGTATCATATTACAGATACCCTCCACCAGGTTATTCAGGGAATCTGTATGTTGATGGCGCAGGAGTTCCCGCTGCTGGTCTGCTTTTTTGAGCCTTTCTTCCCTGATCAGTTCGGCCTCCTTTTTGGCCTCTTCTACGGTGGTTTGGATTATTTCCCGTGCCTTTTCCTGGGCCTCGATGATCTTCTGTGAGGCCTCTTTTTCGGCAGCTCCTTTTATTTCCGAGGCCCTGGTACGGGCTTGCTGAAGGATCCTGTTGACTTTTTCCTCAGCTTGAAAGACTTCTGCAATGATCTCTTTCATAGAATATATCCTAAACAGTGCGAACGATCCTGCCAGTAGAGAGAAGTATGGCAATACCCCTTATGATAGTCGGCATATTCATGTATTGTGCCATGAGAGGTATTGGCCCGTTGTGAAAACCTCTTATCCAAGAATCCCTGAGATATGAACGGGTATCCCCAATGCGCATTTTCCCTGCATTCATTACCAACCCTTTTAATGCGCCTACCCTTGTTATTAGGTTCCATAGATAGATATTCGTCAAGCATAATCTGTTTAGTGGCTCCAAAGTAATCGTGTATCATAAAACAACAAGGTGCATGTACTTAAGGTACACACACCTTATCACTAGACATACATCCTGTTTGGCAGCAAGGATGTCATGCGTAAACCGTTGAAGACGCTGTTAAATGCCTTCAATGATATTATTTACGCTGACGAGGTCCGCCTCCTCGGCGGCCTTGTCCACCTCCGCCCGATCGGGGGCGTTCCTGGGCTTGTTCGACCTTAATAACGCGACCTTCAAGTTCCGAGCCGTTGACCTCGCGGATGGCGGTCTCGGCTTGTTCGGCATTGGGCATTTCTACGAATCCAAAACCTCGTGAGCGGCCTGTAGCACGATCTAACACTATGTTGGCGGACGCGACCTCGCCATGCGCTTCAAACAATCGGCGCAAATCTTCATCATTCAGCGCAAACGGCAAACCTCCAACAAAGAGCTTCATGGTATGGTCCTTTCCTATGCATTGATCAATACGGCCACTACGAAGGCCTGTTTCTTGAGACACTCATCCTTTGTCCGAGAGCATTAAATGATGGTAACAGTTGTTACCTTGCCATGATTCGTTCAAGGTTGTTCGCTATAAAGGCAATTCAGTCACAATCATTTCACACTTAAGCCATACACGCTACCACAAAGGGCCGGAGGTTGTAAACAAATATTTGTCAGGGTATAAAAAATAAGCTTTTATTTGAACTAAGAGCCTATCCGAATAAATCTTTGGCTTTGCCTTGGCCTCGGGCCTGCGAGGGATTATTTGGATAGGCACCTAGGCTTTTGCTGCGATTTATCAATAAACCGCATATAGTCAACGTGGAAGTGAATATCGAACCTGTGTCCTTAAGAGGCCTCGCAGGAACTCCTGTTTAGATAGACATTCATGGGGATGTACCTCAGGGGGAGGCCGCTTTATTCCTATAAGTTGAACACCTTGAAAAGGATGTTCCCTATAATACAGTGATGATGCCCCGATGAAGCGGCGTTTTCACGAAAATAGGCATTTTATCGGATGTTGTAAAGGGAAAGCGGCTTAGGTTAAGATCAAAGGTCTACCCGTCGAAAATACCCTATGAAAGGCATGTAACTGGGGTTATTTTTGATTATGAGAGCAATGTCAACATTGATATCAGGCGTTTTCCTTATCAATGGATAGATATTCTGAAACGGGTGTGGAGATCGATCATGTCGTATATTCTAGTGGTTGAAGACGATGCAAGACTCAGGACAATTCTGCGGGATATTCTGGAACAACAGGGGCACACGGTCAGGGAGGCGGTGGATGGAGAGCAGGGTCTTGCCATTGCCCACCGGGAGAACCTGGATCTCGTGATTGTGGATATCCTACTACCCGGTGGCAGAGAGGGTATTGAATTGATCATTGACCTGCATCGGCATTTTTCAAATATAAAGATCATCGCCATATCGGGCGGGGGAAAATGTGATGCACAACACTATCTGGATATGGCAAAAGAATTTGGGGCCCATCTGGCCATTCGTAAACCCTTTGATCAAGAGACCCTGATTAAGGCGGTGGAATCCTTGCTTGCCCCCACGTCCGCATGAAGAGATTCAGGTACCGTCGTTAATGACCTTTGCGCTATGGCACCTTGCTCCTTCCTTTATTTCCAATCACATAGGCCTCGAAGATCTCATCCAGGTTTAGGGCGGTTTCCGTCACGCCATTGCGACTTACCCATTGAATGTGTGCGCGTTTGTCTGCATCGCAATCCTCTACCGTGAGAGAGATACGGTCTCCTGCAAACGTTATATCCAATAATCCGGGAATGTGGGAAAGGTCCGACGCTAAATGAAGTTCAAAGTTAAGAGTTCAGACTTTTTCGTAATTATTCCTGTCATTTGTTCATTAAAGCCGCCGATTCATATCGATAAATGACGATCTTTGCCGTTCCGGCAAACCGGGATTTTAATTCACCATGAAGAAAAGAAGGGCATGAAGATCTGTCGTGGTATCGTTGCAAATATTACATTCGCAGGTCAGCTGGTCAGAGTCCCTTCAGGACTCCTCGTTTCCTTCGGAACCGGATGGCCTGCGTCAGCCTCTGCTCTAAAAGCGAGCTTTTTGAACAGTGACTGCCTTGCCAATTAATGACCAGCTTGGTTATGTCTGCGGATTATCCCTCTCTCTCCCAGGATTTCCTGAAATATGATATACAAAATTAAACTAAAACTTAAACGATAATATCTGGTCCTACGAAAGCCTTGTCAACATAAAAGTGCATGAAAAGAAACCTGACCCCACTGACGCCACTGCCCCGAGGCTTTGTTAGGGATGGCCGAGCGGTTTAAGGCGCCGGATTGATACTCCGTTGGGGCATATGTACTCCACGGGTTCAAATCCCGCTCCCTCCGTTACGGATCCTGTCGCCGCCGCAGGATCCTCAATTATTTGGATGTATCAGAAATCAATTGTTGTGTTACACTCATATTTAGTTTAATATTAATCCAGTTATGCGGAACATTTACTCAATTGATTTTGAGGAGTATTATGCTTGCCTTCTCATCCGGTATCTTTTGGCTTATTTTCATTGTTGTTATTTTTATAATTATTGTTCTTAATTTAAACATCATAAAGGAGTATGATCATGATTTTACAAGG
>JAFGIC010000370.1 GCA_016929815.1 Deltaproteobacteria bacterium | reverse complement strand
CCTTCTCCGCCATAATGATGGCGGCTGTGGACGGTATCCAGAATAAGATCGATCCGGGCAAGCCTCTGGATAAGAATATCTATGACCTGCCGCCCGAAGAGGCAATGCAGGTGGCCAAGACGCCCGGCTCACTGAGAGATGCTTTGAATGCCCTTAAAGATGATCATGCGTTCCTGCTCAAGGGCGATGTATTTACACAGGATGTCATAGATACATGGATAAGCTACAAGATGGTGAACGAGGTCGAGGCAATGGACTTGCGGCCTCATCCCTATGAGTTCATGCTTTACTACGATATTTAATCCCATATTATAATCCTGTTTAAAAGCCCCCGGATTTGAATTTCAGGGGGCTTTTTTTTGCATTTTTTTTCAGGAAGGTATATGTTTAGCCATTATGAAACCTGATCTTGAATCGCTTAAAACCAGTATGCCTGAGACGGATGAAGATGTTCTAAAGGGCCATCTTAACCGGCTCAGCAATGATTATTTCAGGGTCTTTTCCGAGGACCATATAAGGCGCCATGTGAGCGCCATATCAATGCTTTCCTCAAGACATCCAGTCGAGGTGATTATTGAAAGGACAAGAGATGATGAATTGGAGTGCACTGTTCTTTCCTTTGATTACAAGGGCGTTTTTTCACTGATAACGGGGATCCTTGCCGGCACAGGATTTAATGTCATGTCCGGAGATGTCTATACCTACTCAACAGATTATGACGGTGATGTCAAACAGGCTTACAGGAACCGGAGAACGTTATTGACACTTCAGGAGAGGTCTGTCGCCAGGCGCAAGATAATCGATTTTTTTTCCGGCAGGCTCCTGAGTCCTGTCTATTTTGAGACATGGGCTGATCAGCTCAGAAAGAACTTGGAGGAGGTTATCGGGCTTTTGGAGCGAGGCGATGAGCAATCCTTTATGTATGCCAGAAACCGCGTTAATGAGATGGTAGTGAAGCATCTCTCCGGCATCAGGAAAGGCCCGGAACCGGTCCTTTATCCCGTTGAGATAAACATCAGCAACGAAGGGCCATTTACACAGCTAAAAATAATATCAGAAGATACGCCCGCATTCCTGTATTCTTTATCAAACGCCCTTTCCCTGCACGGCATTCTCCTTGAGCATATGAGGATAAGGACGATCCGCGGCAGGGTTGAGGATCTTATTGACCTGGTAGATTCGCAGGGCCGCAAAATAGAGGACAGCGAAATACTTGACAGGATAAAACTTTCTGTGCTGCTTACAAAGGAGTTCACCTATTTTCTGGTAAAGGCCCCTGATCCCTATGCCGCCCTCTCAAGGTTTGAACAGCTCTTGGGAGACATACTCAGCAAGCCCTTCAGGGAGGAATGGATCGCTTACCTCGGAGACTCAAGCAATCTCCAGGACTTCGCGAGGCTCCTGGGCGCGAGCGATTTCCTGTGGGAGGATTTCATAAGGCTCCAGTATGAGTCCCTGCTGCCCCTGCTTAAACCTGAAGGCCAAGGAGGACTTCTGAGCGGATCTCCGGATGAGCTGAAAAAGAGGCTGGACAAGGCCCTTGAAGGCTGCGATTCCCTGGAGAAAAAGAAGCAGGCGGTCAACGCATTCAAGGACCAGGAGATCTTTCTCATCGATCTGGATCACATCCTGAATAGAGGGATGGATATTAAATTTCTGGCAGAGAGGCTTACAGCGCTTGCGGAGATGGTTGTCAATGCCGCTTCCGATGCCGTTTACACGGATCTGGTCAAGAGACATGGCAGGCCTGCATCCGTGGCCGGGCTTTATGCGGATTTCGCCGTGCTTGGCCTCGGAAAATTCGGGGGTGCCGCATTAGGGTACGCCTCGGACATCGAGCTCATGTTCGTCTATAACGACAACGGCATGACTGACGGTGAAAAGCCCATAGAAAACTCGGAATTTTTCAACCTGCTGGCGAAGGGAGTCAATCTGTTTATAGAGTCTAAGAGAGAGGGGATCTTTCAGGTTGACCTGAGGCTGAGGCCCCATGGAGAGTCCGGACCTCTGGCGTGCAGCATGGAGACCTTCTGCGGCTATTATGGGAAGGAGGGCCAGGCCCATTCCTATGAGCTGCTCTCTCTGGTCCGCATGAGGGCGATAGGGGGGGATCCCGAACTGGGAAGACAGCTGGAGCGCATAAGGGACGATCTCGTGTATTTCTCGGGAAATATCGACATAAGCGAGATAAGAAACCTGAGAGAAAAGCAGTTCAGGGAAAAGAGCATGCCCGGGAAGGTCAACGCCAAATTCAGCCCCGGCGGGCTTGTTGATCTCGAGTACGGCGTTCAGATACTGCAGGTAATACACGGGAAAGACATACCGCAACTGAGAACTGCGCGCATTCATGAGGCATTAACGGCACTCAGTGATGCCGGTATAATGTCTGAGGCGGATACATTGCGTCTGATGGATGCCTATTATTTTTTCAGAAACCTTATAAACGGACTCAGGATGCTCAGGGGAAATGCAAAGGATCTTTTCCTCCCCTCCGCCGGCACAAACGAATTCGGTCACCTGGCGCGTCGTATGGGCTACGAAAGGGGAGGCCCCCTTGACACTGCCCAGAAGCTTTATCTTGATTTTGAGACTCACTCGGCAATGGTAAGGGTAATGGTGGAAAGATATTTCGGGCGTAAGTCTCTTCCAGACGCCGATACAGGCACTGTGGTGGACGTTATACTTTCGGATAAGATGCCGGAGGATCTTAGAAACAGGATACTTTCCCAGGGGGGATTCAGGGATCCCCAAAGGGCCTATATCAACCTCATGGGCCTTGCCGGAGAGGGCAGCAGGAGGGACCTTTTTACCAGGATAGCCCTTCTTGCCTGGGACATGCTTAAAAGGATGCCGGATCCTGATATGGCCCTGAACAACTGGGACCGGTTTATCCACTCCTTCGGCAATGCGGAATTCCATTACAGCATCCTTCTATCTCAGCCCATGCATCTGGAGATACTTTTGGCCATTTTTTCCGGAAGCCAGTTCCTTTCGGATACGCTGATAAGAAACCCATTCTTTTTTGACTGGCTTACAATCCCCGATGTACTTCACCGTGTGAGGAGACGGGAAGACATTGAGACGGAATTAAGAAATTCGGCGCGGACATCCCTGACCTGTGAAGAGTGGCTCAACAAAATGCGAAGGTTCAGGCGCAGGGAGATATTGAGAATCGGAACAAGAGACATATACCTTGGGATATCGCCGAGGATAGTCATGCAGGAGCTTACGGCCCTTGCAGAGGCGCTGACACAGGTCGCGCTGGAAGAGCGTCTTAAGAAAGCGGCAAACGACAAAGGAATTGAAACGAATAGGCTCGGGGATCGTTTTTGTATTATTGCATTCGGAAAGATGGGAGGCAATGAACTGAATTACAGTTCAGATATAGATCTCCTGGGCGTCTTTGACGGTGATGAGAGGAGTAAAGGGGATCCCTTGGCAGGTGAAGGGGTAAAGGAGATATTTTCAAAACTGATGGGGGAGGTCATATCGGACCTTTCATCCTACACGGAAGAGGGGTATGCCTACAGGGTCGATATGAGATTAAGGCCTTTCGGGAGTTCAGGGGAACTGATCAGCAGCATTAAGAGTATAATGAAGTATTATGAAATGTCTGCGTCCCTGTGGGAGATACAGGCTGCAATAAAAATGAGGCCTGTGGCCGGCAATCTGCTGCTTGGGTATGATTTGATGAAACAAATTAACGCGGTCATAAAGAGGCCGAGGGAGCATCGCCGGATAGCCGAGTCAATAGACGGAATGAGAAAGCTTGCCGTACAGACCTATTCCAAACAATTGAAGGACACGGTGGATATCAAGTCAGGCATAGGCGGCATCAGGGATGTTGAATTCATGGTTCAGGGCCTTCAGCTCATGCATGCGCCCGATAAAGGAATCGGTTATGAAGGGAATACCATGCTGGCCATTGAATCCCTGAGCGAGGCAGGAATACTCCCCTATCAAACAGCCGAGTCGCTTAAGGAGGATTATGTGTTTCTGAGGAGGACAGAGCACTGCCTCCAGCTCCTTGAGGATCGGCAGGTGCATGCGATACCGGGAGACAGGAATGAACTGTCGGCCCTGTCCAAGAGGATGCTGGGCGTTGACGCAAATGCCGATCAGTTCATGGACCGGTTGAATGCATGTCTTAAAAGGGTCAGGGAGATTTATAAGACCTTTATGTTAAGCTGATGGCCGGCAACCGTGTGGAAATAATTTTTTCAATTGTCATATTATTCTCAAGGGGGTATATATAAAATCCTAATTTTGAGACCGATAAATAGAGGGTTGAGAGGCTCCGATGAATAAATTCGCTTCAATGATTTTAATGCTCTTTGTTATTGTCTTTTTGTCGTCTGCAATGCAATCCGGCGCCCAGGATCCGTCTATTTCCGAGGATGTCAAAAGGCAGATTGAAATACTGCAGGCAGGGACGCCGAAGGAAAAGATAAATGCAGCCAGGCATCTCGGCGGGATGGGCGCAGAGGCTATCCCTGCGGTGCAGTATCTGATAGAGCTGCTGGATTCTTCCGAAAGGCACAGACCGCTGTATAAAAAGATATTAAATGTTATAACAATCTTCGGCAATTTCGGCCGCCATGTATCGGACGAAGCGAGGAAGTCTCTGACAAGGATAGGTATGCCCGCTGTGACACAGCTTTCAGACGCACTGGTGAATCATCAGCGATCGGGAGTTCGATGTAACGCCGCGAGCGTCCTCGGCGATATAATGGATATAGAATCTGTTGAGACGCTTATTATCGCGCTTCGGATTGATCCTGTTCCCGAGGTTCGCATGAGTTCGGCGGAGGCACTGGGAAAGATGGCGGAAAGGCGGCCTATTGATTCGCTGAGCGACGTTGTGTCGGCCCTGGTTGATGCGCTTAATGATGAAGACCAAAATGTCCGGGTAGAGGCAGCCGACGCACTTGGAGAAATGAAGGCGATGACGGCTGTGCCTGCCTTGATTGAGACGCTTGAAAGATACGGGAAAGACAGCCATGCAGGAAAGGCCCTTTATAAGATTACACGCCAGCAGATCGGCAGTGATCCACAGAAATGGCGCGAATGGTGGGATAACGAAAGCAGAAGCGAATAGAAAAAGGGGCTGAACCGTTGGGTCCAGCCCCTTATTTAAAGCTTCAGTTTTCCTGAAAGTCAATTTGCATTTCTGGACGGTAGTCTTACTGTCGCTCCGCCCTCTTCCCATATATATCCGTCCATGGACTCCACCCACCACACGAGGTCAACGAAGTATTCGCCGTCTTTCTCAAATTTCTTTTCAACGTATGCCTGGATGATGGCAAGGTCATAACTCAGGGGATGCGCGTCAACTACCTTTCCTGCTTCCGCCAGTTTGGGCACCCTCTGGACGTAACGCTCCGAATAGCTGCTCACGGGTACAGCGGTTTTGCCTACTGCCGCCATGGCGGAGGGCGCCATTATGCTCCAGCGGATATTGTAGAGCCAGCCCTTATCGCCCATCCAGTTGTTGATATTGCGGATGGCCATGTCGCGGCCCATGAAGTTGAATACGACGGCCCTCTGGCCTGCTGTGGATTCATGGATGCCCGCAATGTTAATGTCGCCGGCAGGGGCGCCGCCCTGTCCGCCTGCTGCGCCGGGTTCGCCGCCCTGTCTCTCTCCGGGGGCGCCACCTGGAGCGCCACCCTGTGCGCCGGATGGGGGAGCGCCGCCTGCGCCGCCCGGCATTCCGCCTTCAGGCATGCCACCCTCGGGCATGCCGCCGGGACCGACGCCCCTGCCGCCTGTGGAAGGCGTGGCGGGGACATAGTCTTCCCGGTTGTCCGTGATCCAGATCCCGTTTTCATCCTTGTGCATGGTCTTGAATATCTCAGGGTCCATTATCTCTTTTTTCAGGGTGCGGCTGCCGCCGGTTCCCATGCCGTAGGGCTGTGTCGGATTGACGGTTGCCATGATCGGTCCGTCCACGGTCTTTGTGGTGTAGGTTCCGACCTCAACATCTTCCCAGTAAAGAGGTGTGGCGCCCTGACGTTTTTCCTGTGACCAGAATTCCTTGATCTTATCCCAGTCCGCGTCGGTATATTTATAAGCCGGGCGGCTGGTCCATGCGGGTGATTCCCAGAAAGGCCCGGCGCCTCCGCCGTCATTTATCAGTTCCTTGCCTTCCTTCAGGATTCTTACATTTTCAGTAACCCGGAATATTACGTCATTTACCTTTTCGCCCCTCTGGTTGTAGAGACTGGCCTCGGACTGGATAACAATGCTCCTGTAAGTGGAGCCTTCCTCAGGCGTTATATCCTTAAATGTACGTTTGTTGATGACGGTATAAATAGTGTCCCCGGCATAGATGGGTTTATAGCATGTGATATTATGATTAAGGTCGGCGACAAGCAGCTTGTCCCTTGCCTGGCCCGGCCATGCCTTCATAACGGCGTCGTCATTGGCTGCAAATGTCGGAAAGGCTATGATGTCCTTGTATCCGAGTTTTTTCGCATACTCTGCGTCATTAAAAACAGGGTTTTCAGGGTCGTATTTGCCGGCATTGTATGACATCATCTCTTTTGTCACAGTAAGGGTCTGGCTGACGAACCCTGGGGTATCCTTGGGGATCGTTCCGTTAATAAGGGCCTGGACGTCAATGGGACCGCGATCTTCTATAGCCTTATTGTCGGCGATCCATTGTTCGACAAAGGCCTGTTCCTTTTCGGTATATTGTCCGGGATAAAGTGTTATAAAATCGCTGTCCGTATTTACGGCTGCTGCCGTTGTCGTTAAAGCTGTTGTTTCAGTTGTCGCT
>JAFGIC010000369.1 GCA_016929815.1 Deltaproteobacteria bacterium | reverse complement strand
GGAAGGCCCCTACGGAGAGAGGAGAAAGGTCTCAGGTCTGCCCACATTCCTCTTTACGGTATCCAGTGTTGTCAAGGACATAAGAAAATGCATCACAATGGATGCCAAGTGTCTTGGAGATCTTGTTTATATCCTCGGCGAGACCCGCGATGAGCTGGGAGGAAGCGAATATTACCAGATGATGGGAGAGATCGGGCTTAATGTTCCATGGGTGGATGTAAATAAATCACGGCCCATGTATCTTGCGCTTCACAGGGCAATTGAAGCGGGTCTGGTATCTTCCGCCCACTCAGTATCCAGGGGAGGCCTTGCCGTGCACCTTGCAATGGTCGCCATGGGCGGAGAGACAGGCATGGAGATAGAACTTAATAATGCGCCCACAGCAGAGGAACTGATCGACACCAAGATCCTGTATTCGGAGTCGTCAGGCCGGTTCATAGTGACAATCGATCCTGCCAAACAGCATGCCTTTGAAGGTATATTTTCAGGTATGAATGCAGGGCTCGTCGGCGCAGTAAGCGAGACCTCGCGTTTCAGAATCAAGGGGAATGGCGGCGGCCTTATAATAGATGAAGATATAATGCAGTTGAAAGATAGCTGGAAAAGAACCTTTGGAGGATTGATATGACAGTTGCAAGGGCGCTTGTTCTTACGGGTTACGGACTGAACTGCGATTATGAGACGGATTTCGCCTTGAAGACCGCGGGAGCGGAGTCCCGAAGGATGCATATTAACGAGCTTATAGATGCGGAACAGTCCTCCCCGGGCAGCCTGCTTTCAGAATTTCATATACTGGTATTCGGCGGGGGCTTCAGCTGGGCGGATGATCACGGGGCAGGAGTGGTCCTGGCGTCAAAGCTCAAGTTCAACATCGGAGACCAGATATACAAATTTATAGGAGACGGGAAGCTCGTCATAGGGATCTGCAACGGATTCCAGTCCCTTGTAAATCTGGGCCTTTTACCGGGGTTCGACAATAACTACGGCGCACGGAGGGTTGCGCTTACTGCCAACAGTTCGGGAAACTTTATAGACTCATGGGTAACGCTTAAGATAAATATCAAGTCGCCGTGCGTTTTTACCAGGGATATTTCCGGCATTGATCTGCCCGTGAGACACGGTGAGGGCAATTTTTTCGCCTGTGATGCCGATATTGAAAGACTTTTTAAAAATAACCAGGTCGTAATGCAATATGCCGGTGGTGACGGAGAACCGGCTGACGGCAGATGGCCCCTGAATCCTAACGGATCACTGAGGGATATCGCCGGGATCTGTGATCCTACAGGCAGGATATTCGGGCTCATGCCGCATCCTGAGGCATTCCATGACATAACCAACCATCCCGACTGGACCAGGAGGAAAGAGTCCCTTGCCAGGGAGGGAAAGGGATTTGAGACCAATGAGGGAGACGGGATAAAGATATTCAGGAATGCGGTTGACTTTATCAAGCAGGAGATAGTGCAGGGGAGGATGAGTAAATAAGGCGCAAGGCTCAGGGCGCAGGGCGCAAGGGGTTAATTTGAAATTTCAAATTTGAGATTTAAAATCTTTTACCTTGCGCCTTGAGCCCTGCGCCTTGATCCTTTATTAAAGGCTATTCCGATGAAAAACAGTTCCTGTGATCATGCTGAAATTGAAACGGAGACAAAGACCTCAAAGGCAATAAAGAGATCAGCCCTTATCATTACTGTCCTGAACTCTCTGATTATGCCCTTCATGGGCTCTGCCGTCAGCATTGCCCTCCCGGCTATTGAAAAGGACCTTCACGTGGATGCGGTTATGCTGGCGTGGGTCCCCACATCCTACCTTGTTGCCCTGGCGGTATTCATGGTCCCCTTCGGAAGGCTCGCGGATATCTACGGCAGGAAAAGGATCTTTGTGCTGGGGATAATAATCTTTACCGTTTCTTCTCTTTTCTGCGCCTTCTCCTCTTCCATCGGGGAACTCATTGTCTTCAGGGTATTTCAGGGCGTGGGCAACGCCATATCCTATGCGCCTGGCACTGCTATACTTGTTTCCGTGTTCCCATTTAATGAACGGGGGAAGGTGCTCGGCATAAATGTCGCTGCCGTCTATGTCGGCCTCTCAGCCGGCCCTTTCCTGGGCGGCATTCTGACGTATTATCTTACATGGCGAAGCGTATTTGTGTCCGCTGTTCCTCTATGCATTTTCATGCTTTTTCTTATCTTCCGGTGGCTGAAGGCCGAATGGGCCGATGCCAAGGGGGAGAGGTTTGATCTGGCGGGCTCCATTATTTACGCGATCGCGATTATCGGTTTGAGCCTCGGAATGTCAGCTGTTTCAGAGTCCAAGGGATTGTGGATGATACTGGCGGGCCTGGCATTAATCTTTGCCTTTATTATTTGGGAATTGAAGGAGAGACAGCCGGTATTCGATGTCAGGCTCTTCAGGACAAACAGGGTCTTTGCCTTTTCATGCCTGGCAGCCCTGATCAATTACGCCGCCACCTATGCGCTTTCCTTCCTGCTTAGCCTGTATCTCCAGGATATAAAGGGATTCAGCTCACAGACCGCGGGGATTGTGCTTGTGTTCCAACCCCTGGTTCAGGCATTCTTTTCACCCCTTGCGGGGAGGCTTTCGGACCGTGCCGAGCCGAGGATTGTCGCGACAATCGGCATGATCATCACAACAATAGGGCTTTTTCTTTTTACATTCCTGGAGAAGGATACATCCCCTATAAATATCGTAGCCTGTCTGATAATACTGGGATTCGGCTTTGCCTTTTTTTCCTCACCCAATACAAATGCCATCATGAGTTCCGTTGAAAAGCGCTATCTTGGAATCGCCTCCGGCGTGATAGGCACAATGAGAAGCCTCGGCATGATGGTAAGCATGGGGATTTTTACGATTATAATCAGCATCCGTATGGGCAGGGTGCAGATCACCGAGGAACAGCACCCGGTACTGATGAGCAGTATTGTAATAACATTTATTATATTCACCGTATTGTGCTTTATAGGCATCTTTGCATCAATGGCAAGGGGGAAAAGGGATTCAGGCTGTTGAGACAATATATTTATTCATCATATTTAATTACAGGGCGTCGCATTGTCTTTAACTCGCCCTGTCTGTGTTTCCGGTCCATGCGGCGTTCCTTTGATGCCTTTGAAGGCCTTGTTTCTCTCCTTGGCTTAGGAGGCGGAGCTGCTGCTTTTCTTATAAGATCTACAAGCCTTTCTGTGGCATCCCTTCGATTATGTTCCTGTGTGCGGAACCTTGCGGCCTTTATGACCAGTTCCCCCTCCTTAGTAATGCGCCTTCCTGCTAAGGTTATAAGCCTTGCCCTCACATCATCAGGCAATGAGGGGGAATTTCCGACATCAAACCTGAGCTGCACGGCGGTCGCAACCTTATTGACATTCTGACCCCCGGGGCCTGAAGAACGGATGAAATCCTCCCGAATCTCTCTTTCATCAATGGATATCCTGTAATTAATATATATCATTATGAGGCTGTTATTTCCTTTTCCTTGGTTTGATTATGGTATGCCGTGATGAGCTTTTCAGATCCTGCGCCGCAGCTTATAATCGACCTCATGGCATCCTCAACTCCCACATTGATTGGATGAACATCTTCTGATTTAATATGATATATGAACCCGGATGTAGGATTCGGCGCTGTAGGGAGGAAGATCGAGTAGATTCCGTCAGGATGGGTGTCCATGATAAAACCAGTGGCAAGGGTATCGCTGCCGAACAACCGGACCAGCACTACTGAAGAAAAAGGCGATGTCTTTTTACCCAGCAGTTGAGCGACGATATCCTTGGCAAGGGAGTATCCCGGCGCGGCCTTCAGCACCCTCTGTTCAAAGGAATGATAGATCAGTCCTCCCGCCTTCGTCTTTACAAAAAGCCCGACCAGAAAACAGGCCATCACAATAAGAAAAATGACGACAACATCCGCAGTAAACTTGGGCAGATTGGATTGGGAAATCAGCACCATGGTAAACGGGTGTATAAGGCCTATTGCAAACCTGTATATCCAGCTGAATACGATAACCAGTATGGCTGCCGGGAGGATTATTAAAATGCCGCCCAGCACCGTAGTCTTGATAAAAGCGCCTAAACCCTTCATTTTCATGCTCCTTAAACCTATTGAAATCCCATTTACGAATAATGAATACTAATGGCATTACTACGGCTGGGACTTTCTGACAAGCGCTAATTAAATTTTAACCTAACCCTAACATTTTCCTAACACATATTTCTTAAAATAATAAAATATTATACTAAAATATTTAATAAGCATTG
>JAFGIC010000368.1 GCA_016929815.1 Deltaproteobacteria bacterium | reverse complement strand
CTGGTGTATGCGAACTCGCCGGAGATGCCCAGCCATTCATACAAAATGCTCCGTGAAAGCGACAGAGAACCGCTGTATCTTTTGTCCTGTCTCTTGATCTCATACCTTGAGTCCACGTTGTCATAACCGGCATCCCTGTATGTCCCGGTTACGCCAAGGGTAAAATCAAGCGGGACCTTTACGGATACCCCTCCCTGGAAACTTGACACGCTGTAGATATAATCCGGATGCTCGGCGTCTCTGTCTTCATAGCCAAGCCCTGCAAAGACATACCCCGTATTATCCCCAAAGATATAATAGGCCTTCAGGTCTGCAGCATGGCTCCTGCCGTCCCTGTTGTCATCCATCATGTGATCGATGTCATAGAAGCTGTAGGAGAGCTTTGTCACCAGGTTTTCCGTCACATCATAGGTCACCTCTGTCTTCCCACCCTGCTTTCGCATGTATTTTTCCGAATCAAGCCATGAAAAATGCGGGAGATAGGATAATGTAATCCCCAGGGGGCCTTTCTCATATCCGCCATAGAGGTTGAAAATCCCGCTCGTAAGATTGTATTCATCGAAATTGCTGTATAATATCTGGTAATGACTGTATCCGATGCCGGCGCTCAGATAATCCCCGGTAAAAAACCTGTATCTCCCGGAAAAATAACCGACAAATGCCGTATCATCACTATCGCTTATAATATCATCATCGGTCTCAAGAAGAACATTGCTGTCCGTCTGATACCCGGCCTTTACCAACAGGCTGTAGGGTTTTAATGCCTTTTTCTCCCTTTCTATCACATCAAGCCACTTTACAGCGCTTTCTTTGAGTGCCTCCGATCCGGTATGATCCCTCGCGTATTCAAGTTTTTCAACAGCCCTCTCCACTTCTCCCATCCTGGCATGGCATATGCCCGCGTAATAGTACCCGTTTGCCTTTATAGTCGGGCTTTTTTCAGATGCCTCAATAAAATGAGACAGCGCCCTGCCGTATTCCTGCTCTTTATACAGGCTTATGCCCGCGTGGTAGTGCGCCAGGACATTTGCGGGGTCCTCCTCAATTGCCTTGTCAAAGAATTCAACGGCATTTTTAAGGTATTCAAGTCTGTAGTTGGCCATGGCAATATCATATCCAAGACCCGAGATCTCGGGATCAAGGGCCCATGCCCTGTTTAAATAGTTCAGGGCCTCATCATATCTTTCCATCTCGAAGTATGTCTTGCCCAGGTAACTGTTATACAGCGCATTATCAGGCTCCAGGGCCAGGGCCTTTTTGAATTCCTGCTCGGCCTTATCGTATTCCCCCTTTTCATAGGCAAATACCCCGAAGATATAACTACTGCGCCCCTGATCTCTATCCTGGGAATAACCCGTGCCGCATAAGGATAGAAAAAAGATCATTGTTAAAAGGATGTATCGATGATTTTTCATGACAGGTCCCCCGTTGTAGAAACTCAGGATGTTGTTGTGATTTAATTAGTCTGACGAACAATGGCCGTCAATAATACAAATGAATGAATATGGCCAGAAAAAGCATCTTAAATATGACAGAATTTTCAGCTTGTTGCAAGAAAGATTTTCAGGCAGGCATAAACAAAAGAAAGATAGTGAATGAAAGGGTTCGGTACATTTTAGAACCCTACAATCCTGAACTTGAATGAATACCTTTTGTCCGTATCATCCTCTTCAAAGCCTACATTGACCGACCAGCACTGGGCGCTGTATTGCACCCAGAGGCTTCTGTGTATATTATGCCTCTGATCAAGGTCCCGGTTTAACATGCCCCCGGCCCTGAATGAATCAAGGAGTTTCACATCGGCCTGCAGATTCAGGCTCTTATTGTTTTCATCATACTTGACATAATCGATATAATAACTGTCTTCCGTCTCTCCGGATCGCGGGATTGAAAAATCGGCGGACAATGTTGTTGTGGAAAACCTTTCCTCATAATGGTCCCATGCGGTGCTTGCCTTGAGATTTACAATATCTATGGGCCTGAGGATAAGGGTGGTAAGCAGGGGTGACCGGACTTGCCCGTCCTCATTTGCGTCATCATCGCTCCGCAATTTGTTAAGGTCATACCTCTGGGTTATATCCAGCCTCGCCCATTGACGATAGGAGACTCCGCCCTTTTCATCCGTGATGGAGGCATCAAGAAGGTTTTCGACCGACAGGCCGATCATGTTGGTCTTTGACTCCGAGTCTATGGGATCAAACCACGGGCTTTGATCCTCATCCTCCGGTGCCATGACGTATCCATAGACAATACTTGGCGTAATCTTGTGTTTCAGCCTTACCCCGTCCTGCCGCCTGGCATTAAAGATCCTTTCAAGCACGGTGGAAAAGGAGACCCTGGCCTGATATGCGTCCTTAATCATGCCGTCGTTTCCGCCGTAGCCGGCATCATAGGCCTCCAGGTTGCCGGTATAGCTGACGCAGGAATCCAGCTTCAGATAATTGCCAAGCTGCTTCGGATAGGAGAATTCAGGACTGACTGACAGGGTGTGGCCGGAGATCCCTTTATCACGCCAGAGGTAATTGTATTCCGTATCCATGGTGAAGAACAGGGGCAGTTTATAAAGCTTCTCCGGCAGGAGAGAGTAGAATAACCCGGCTATGGGTTGAGCCTTATCGTAATCCCCCTGGTCATGATGCGACTGGTAATAATAGCCTGAACCCTGAAGGCTGTAATCTTCACCATCGCGGCTGACCCTCAGTGACGATTTTCTAAAGGAGGAGTAGCGCTCTTCCATGGGCCGCCCGAAATCCTCAACAAGGTCAGGCCTTCCTTCAAAGCCTACAAATTCGCCTGCGAATTCACGGAGATAATCCTGGTCGCTCACAAAATCCAGATCCAGGCGGGCTGTAACGTTATCGGACAGGGACTGATCGACCCTACCTCTCAGCCAGTAACGGCGTTGGTTGGTCCTCTCAAAGGGTGTGATCTCGGCCTGATCCCTATCGGTCAGATCCTTCTCCTCTATCTTGTCATTCAGGATGTCAAACAGGAATTCACCCTTTGAATCGGCGTCGGCGGCATATCGGAACTCAAGGCCGTGCATGATACCGCGCTTGCTCATGTAACGTTCATATAACGTTATATCGGATGCATCCGAGATTGCCCAGAAAAAGGGGATCTCAATTCCATATCCGTTCATGCTCGAACGATCGAACAGGGGCAGAAGCAGGCCTGTCTGTCTCTTGGTCTTTGCTGGAAATATCATGTAAGGCAGATAAAAGGCAGGAAAATCCTTTATCCTGAATGCTGCATTTTTAAGGGTGCCATATCCTCCAATCGCGATCTTTATCTCTGATCCTGTAATACTCCACGAAGGCGCTTCGTTATCGCATGTGGTAAGACTGAAGTCTTCTATCCTGTAGGTGTCGTCTGCGGCCTTTT
>JAFGIC010000367.1 GCA_016929815.1 Deltaproteobacteria bacterium | reverse complement strand
ATTTCCCTTTTTAAAAGGTCGCCGAGGATCTCTGAACTCATCTTTACCTTCATCCTCTTTAATATGAAAATAATCCTTGATATAAAAAGGAGGATAAGTCCCTCCTTCAGGGAGAGACTCAGGGGAAAAGAGTTCACTGCGCAGATTAAGACAAGGGACAACAGGACTGGGAGATTTTTTACCTTCAAAGGCGGCAGGATCATCTCAAAGGGTATGATTGCCGCTGATCCTGACGTTTCCATAATCTATCATGACGCCGCACTTGGCGCGAGGCTCATGACACCCTGGAGGAGCCAGCTGGAACAGGTCAGCGCCCTGAAAAGTTTCAAGATCACCATGGACGGGCCTGACGAGTTGACATCATGGTTCATGGAGACCTTGTCCCTGATGTTGACGGAAGGTCTTAAATACGGGACGGATGTGGGAAAGGGCGTCAAGAGATACGTCAGCGGGTCAAACGGCGGTCCGGTGTTTGTGTACGTAAAGAACAATAAGATCCTCCGCATAACCCCTATTGATTTTGACGGCAAAGACGCTGCGTCATGGACTATAAGCGCAAGGGGAAAAACCTTCACCCCGCCCAGAAAGACCACCCTTTCCCCCTATTCCTTTGCATCCAGATCAATGGTCTATTCCCCCGACCGGCTTCTATATCCCATGAAGCGCACGGACTTTGATCCGGATGGAGACAGGAATGAAAACAACAGGGGGATCTCCGGTTATCAAAGGATCACCTGGGATGAGGCCCTGGATATCACAGCGAATGAGATAAAACGCGTAAAAAGAGATTACGGCCCCGGGGCAATCATGAGCGGGACAGGTTCGCACCACTTGTGGGGTATTCTGGGCTACTGGCTGAGCAGCCACCGGAGATTCTTCAATTCAATAGGATGGACGCCTGTTATGGGCAATCCCGATTCCTGGGAGGGCTGGTACTGGGGGGCCATGCATCACTGGGGAAACAGCATGAGGCTGGGCGCGCCTGAGACCTACAATACGGTTGAAGACCTGCTCAAGGAGTGCGAGATGATCGTCTTCTGGTCAAGCGATCCCGAGGCCACAGCAGGCATCTACGGAGCCTTTGAAGGCACTGTGCGCAGGCAGTGGCTCAAGGATCTGGGGATTAAACTTGTGCATATTGATCCCTTTTATAACCATACTGCCGCGCTGCTTGGAGGAAAGTGGCTGGCGCCCAGACCGGCGACAGGAAACGCCCTTGCCCTTGCCATAGCCTATGTATGGATTACTGAAGAACTGTACGATAAAAGATATGTAGCGGACAGGACCACAGGATTTGACCAGTGGAAGGAGTATGTCCTGGGCAGGGATGACGGCATACCAAAGACGCCTGAATGGCAGGAGAATGAATCTGCCATACCCGCAAAGGATGTAAGGGTCCTTGCCAGGGAGTGGGGGACAAAAAAGACCTATCTGGCCGCAGGAGGCGTTGCGGGCTTCGGGAGCGCCTGCCGCTGCGCCACTGGAAATGAGTGGGCCAGGTCCATGGTCTGTCTTATGGCCATGCAGGGCCTTGGAAAGCCCGGCGTCAACATGGGCTGCCTCCAGCAGGGCGCGCCTGTTGACACGACATTTTATTTTCCCGGTTATGGCGAGGGAGGGCTGTCCGGAGACCTTGAGGGCACTGCCATGGCAGTCAACCTGTACCAGCGGGCGCCCCAGCTCGCGACCATGAATACGGTTATGCAGGCAGTTCCAAGGTTAAAGATACCTGAGGCCATACTGGAGGGGAAGACCTTCGGTTACCCTACAAACCCAAAGACCATTGAAGGCCAGTTTATGGGGTTCGGTTATCCGTCCCCCGGCCACTCACCGGTAAAGATGTATTATAAGTACGGCGGTTCCCACTTCGGCACCATGTGCGACACCAACCGTTATGCCAGGGCATACAGGAGCAAAAACCTTGAATTTGTGGTGAACCAGTCGATCTGGTTTGAAGGAGAGGCAAAATTTGCGGATATCATCCTGCCTGCCTGCACGAATTTCGAGAGATGGGACATAGGGGAATTCGCAAACAGCAGCGGGGTTGTAGCGCACAGCTTTAACCAGTGCAACCACCGTGTCATACACATGCAGCATAAGTGCATCGAGCCCCTGGGGGAATCAAAATCGGACTTCCGGATATTTCTCGATCTTTCAAAAAGGCTCGGGCTTTCGGCTGTTTTTTCCGAGGGCGTAACGGAATTTGACTGGTGCAAGCGCATATTCGACGGGTCTGATCTGCCGGGTGTGATATCCTGGAAGAAATTCCTGAAAAAGGGATATTTTGTAGTGCCCGCGCCCAGGGAGAAGATGAGGGACCCAGTCTCCTATCGCTATTTTGCCGAGGACAGGCCAAAGGATACACCCGAGATATCGCCCCTTCCTCCTGACTATACGGAAAAATACGGCATGGGACTCCAGACCCAGTCCGGAAAACTGGAGTTCGTCTGCTCAAGCCTTAAGAGGTTCGCCCCTGATGATCCTGAAAGGCCGGTCATGACAAAGTATATACCGTCATGGGAAGGGCATCACACAAAGGAACTCTATGATAAATACCCTTTGCAGCTTATAACCCCCCATGCCAGGTTTAGTTTTCATACGACAGGAGACGCAAAAGACAGTATCATAAATGATGTCAAGGATCACAGGGTCCTTATCGACGGCTACTACTACTGGATAGTAAGGATTAACAGCAGGGATGCAGAGGCAAGGGGAGTCAGGGATAATGACCTTGTAAAGGTGTTTAATGATAGGGGTGCGGTTGTCTGCGCCGCCCAGGTCACCGAAAGGGTGGCCCCGGGAACAGTGCACTCCTATGAGTCCTCGGCAAAGTACGATCCTGTGGGTGAGCCGGGATATTCGGTTGACAGGGGGGGGTGCATGAACCTTTTGACCTCAAGCAGGATGATGATAGAAAAATCCCACAGCATTGCAGCCAATTCATGTCTAGTGCAGATAGAAAAATGGCAGGGAGAGATAAATATTAAATGAAAAAATGGAACATGATAATCGACATTGAAAAATGTGAGGACTGCAACAACTGTTTCCTTTCATGCAAGGACGAGCATGTGGAAAATGATTGGCTGCCATATAGCGCAGCCCAGCCCCGGCATGGCCAGAGGTGGATGAACATAATGAGAAAGGAACGGGGTCAATATCCGCTGATTGATGTGGCCTACAGGCCCACCCCCTGCATGCACTGTGACAATGCCCCCTGTATCAAGGCAGCAAAGGACGGGGCTGTTTACAAAAGGAGCGACGGCATCGTAATCATAGACCCGGTAAAGGCCAGGGGCCAGAGATCGATTGTCGGCGCGTGCCCCTACGGCGCAATCTGGTGGAACGAAGAAAAGGAGATTCCCCAGAAGTGCACCCTCTGCGCACATCTCCTGGACCAGGGGTGGGAAAAGACTCGATGTGTCCAGGCATGCCCCACCGGGGCATTGAGTATTGTAAAGATGCACGACAATGAAATGGCCGAGTTGGCCAAAAGGGAGAAACTGGATAGGCTCCTTGATGACATGGGGACGCTTCCAAGGGTATGGTACAGGAACCTCTACCGTTTTGAAAAGTGCTTTATAGCAGGCAGCGTGGCCTATGAACACGACGGCATTACAGCCTGCGCTAAAGGCGCGCTTGTCAGGCTTTTAAAGGATGCAAGTATGTTGAGGGAGGCTGTTACCGACAGCTTCGGGGACTTCAAGTTTGACGGGCTTGATGAAGACAGCGGCAGATATACCCTTAAAACATGGTTCGGAGAATATAAGGAAAAGACTGTGGATGTTGATTTGAAGCTGAGCCTGAATGTGGGGGTGATAAGGCTGTCCTCTCAGGAAAAATAAGAGTCTTTTAACGATGCCATCATGACTTCCACACAAAAAAATGCTATTTTTTAAAAAGAGTAATTTTTTGTTTCAAGTTGCTGTTATGTTAATTTAACCATATAATAATATCTGTTTTTTCCAAAAACCTTTATGCCGGTTAAGGCTAAGTATCTGGAGAGCATGCTTGGAATCGCCTATCCATTATAGAATTAGGGTAGGAAGGGGCCTCAAAATACAAGTATATCATTAACAGGGTATAACTGGGATAACCCCATGGGTATATGCTAGGAGGAGAGGAAGATGAGAGAAAATAATCCAGAAAATATTTACCGGATCATATCAATATTCTTCTTAATGGCATTGTTAATCACCAGTCTGTCCTTTTCTCTGGCTGCGTGCGGAGGAAGCGGCGGAACCTCTAAAAATGACGACAATGAAGAGACGGTCGATGCCGACGACGACGGATATTCATCTGAAGATGACTGCAACGACAACAATGACGCAGTGTATCCAGGAGCCCCAGAACTTAATGATGGAATGGATAACGATTGCGACGGCTCTGTAGATGAAGACTGGAGCACCTATTACCTGGATGATGACGGGGACGGTTATGGTGATGCCGCATCCAGCACAGAAGCAACATCTGCACCGGATGACTATGTGACTGATAGCACGGATTGTGATGATGCCGATGCGACTGTATATCCCGGTGCGCCAGAGCTCAATGATGAAAAAGACAACGATTGCGACGGCTCTGTAGATGAAGACTGGAGCACCTATTACCTGGATGATGATGAGGACGGTTATGGTGATGCTGCCTCCAGCACGGAGGCTACATCTGCCCCGTCCGGCTATGTGACCGACAATACGGATTGTGACGACACCAATGCAGCCGTAAATCCCGGCGCTGCGGAGATCCCTAACAACGGGATAGATGAGGACTGCAGCGGTGCAGACCTTGTAATTGACAACGATAATGACACATACAATTCCCTTGAGGATTGCAACGACTGCAACCCAGATGTCTATCCCGGTGCCACGGAAATTTGTGACGGCTACGACAATAACTGTGATGAAAGTATTGATGAGAGCCTATCCACGGATGCGGATGGCGACGGTCATTATACCATCGGTAGTTGTCTGTGGCCGGCTGATGACTGTGATGATGGTAATCCGAATGTCCACCCAGGCGCCACGGAGATCCCCGACAACGGGATTGATGATGATTGCAATGGCGTTGTAGATACAGTCGTTGACAATGATAGTGATGGATATGATTCTGACGAAGATTGCAATGACGATGATGATACTATATATCCTGGTGCTACAGAAATCCCGAACAACGGGGTAGATGAGGACTGCAGCGGTGCGGACCTAATTCTGAACGTTGTATATCATAAGTGGCATCATGATGGGACCTACCAATTTGATGGCATGTTTGCCGCAAAGCTTATAAACGGGGTTCTTTCCGATGAGACAATCCTTTTGCCTGCAGGCGGCAATATCGGAAGGTGGGCATCTTTCTCCCCTGACGGAAGGTCAGTTGTGTTTTCATATGAGAACCCGGGAAAAACATCCGGCACCCAGGGTATTTACATTATGGACCTTGCAACAAAGGCTATAACCGAGGTAATTGATGACGGGAAATGGCATATGCTCCCGCGCTTCTCACCTGAGGGGAACTTAATAGTATTCGAGTATGCTGACAACCGCACAGCACTCCACGACCTCGCGCTTATTAACAAGGATGGCACCAACCTGAAAATGATCACGGAAACAGCAGACCAGAGCGAGGAATGGGCAAGTTTTTCGCCGCTGGGAGGCAATATTATTTTCCATCGCAGGGAAGGGAGTCTTGTCGGCACTGCAGATATCTTTGTTTTTGAATTTGATGATGTTTCATCCGATGTTTCTACATGGACTCTTACAAATCTTACCAATACAACTGAAATTAGTGAAGAAGACCCCTGGTATTCCAGGCCCTATGGACTGATGATTGCCTTTGATGCAAATACCGGAGACGGAGGGTTATATGAAACCTGGATCTGGGATCTAGAGGAGGAGGGTACTGAACCTTCCCGATATTTTTTAGGTGATCCGAAGGAGACGTATAGTTTCTCGTGGCCGATGTTTTCCGCGGACGGCCAGAGCCTGTACATTTCAGCCAACAAAACGACCACTACTGACCTGTATGTTGTCCCGATCAATGACCCCGCAGGAGGGGCATACGTGGCGGATGGGGAGCATATTTTCTTAACCGGTGTGCTTTATTGATGATAGAGTTATAATTTTTTGACAACTGATATCAGGGGTCCGGAATTTATTGTTTCAGGATGTGTATTCTGTTTATTAAAGGTATGAATTAGGGCATAACCGGGCGATTTGTTTTAATGTTCAAGGGGGAAAACATAAGATAAGAACATGATAGGTTGAGAAGTTATGCGATCTCGCCCCTGCGCCGTCTCATTGAGGATTAAAGTATTACCGTTAAGGCTTCTATATCCCTGAAAAATATTCAACAATGGACCCTGTCAATGCCTCGATTGTATAATCCTTCGGTGTGATGCTTACATTGAATCCGTTTTCTTCCGTGGTCTTTGCAGTTATCGGCCCTATGCAGGCAACGGCCACATCCTGCATCCACTGTTTAAGTTTATCTTCCTGCCCCTTGAACATGGAAATGAAATTTGTCACTGTGGAGGAGCTTGTAAAGGTTGCCATATCGATCTCGCCCTTCTCCAGCATCCCACCCAGTTTCTCTGCCCCTGTGTCAGGCATGACTGTCCGGTATGCCTCTACAACATCGACACGGGCGCCCATTTTTCTTAGTTCATCCGGGAGCACCTCTCTAGCCTCTGCCGCCCTTGGAATAAGGATATTAACGCCTTTCAGGTCTTTTCCCATGAACGCCTCAATAACTCCCTCGGCCTTATATTCCTCCGGGACCATATCCGGGTTTATTCCCATTTTCTGAACCGCCTCTGCCGTCTTTGGCCCTATGGCTGCAACCTTGATTTTGCAGAGGATCCTTAAATCCATCCCCAGGTCGAAGATCCGTCTGAAAAAATAATCGACCCCGTTGACACTCGTGAAGATGAGCCAGTGATAATCAACAAGGGACCGGATTGCCCTGTCCATGCCGTCCCGGGAGACAGGGGGGGTTATCTCTATTGTAGGAAATTCAATGCATTCGGCGCCAAGCTCAGTCAAACCTGCCATGAACCGGCTTGCCTGCTCCCTTGCCCTTGTTACAATGATCCTTTTACCGAAGAGGGGCCGCACCTCAAACCAGTTGAGTTCATCCCTCAGTTTTACAATGTCTCCCACGACAATAATACCCGGCGGCCTTATGCCTTCCTTTTTTGCAATGTCCGCAATATTATTCAGCGTCCCTTTAACTGTCTTCTGGGCAGGAAGCGTGCCCCTGTGTATGACGGCGACAGGGGTGTTTGGCGTCCTTCCATGCCTGACAAGCTCGCCGGCGATCGCCTCAATGTTCCCAACGCCCATAAGGAAAACAAGTGTGCCCGCTCCCGTTGAGATCTTTGCCCAGTCAATATTGGATTGCTCCTTGGCAGGGTCTTCATTGCCCGTTATAAAGGCTACGGTAGCCGTATAATCGCGGTGAGTCAGGGGAATGCCTGCATACGCGGGCACGGCAATGGCCGAAGTCACGCCAGGCACGACCTCAAAGGGGATGCCTGCATTCACAAGTTCCTGCGCCTCTTCCCCGCCCCGCCCGAAGATGAAGGGATCACCGCCTTTGAGCCTGACGACATTCAGGCCCTTTAATGCCTTTTCACAAATGAGTCTGTTGATGTCCCCCTGCTTCATTGTGTGAGAACCGGCGCTTTTCCCTACATAGATGAGTTCTGCATCATTCCCCGCATAGTTAAGAAAACTCTCATTCGCAAGGTAGTCATAGATAATAACATCCGCCTTTTCTATGAGTTCCTTTGCCCTGAGGGTCAGGAGTCCCGGATCACCCGGTCCTGCGCCGACCAGGTATGCCTTGCCTTTATTTATAGACGACATAAAATTCTAACCCGTTTAATAGTTGAATCGTTTAATAGTCAAACAGGAATTAAATTTTTGGCTATTTGACCAATTGACTAATCAGCCAGTCTTGTTTCCATACACACCCTCCAGAATCCTGTCAGCCCCTTTGATTAAAAGCCTTTCTGCCAGCGCGGTCCCAAGCTCCTCGGGCCTGTCTTCAGGCCCCCTGATCTCATCCTTTATCATCAGGCTGCCGTCAAGTTCAGCGACCATGCCTTTAAGTATGATGCTTGCGCCTTCAAGGACGGCAAATCCGGCAATGGGCACCTGGCAGCCTCCTTCAAGTCTCTTGAGGAGCGCCCTTTCAGCCCTGACAGCAAGTTCTGTAGGCCTGTGGTTAAGAAAAGACAGAATCTCAAGGGTTTTGTTGTCATCCTTTCTTATCTCAAGACCCAGGGCGCCCTGCCCGATGGCAGGCAAAAGCGTATCCGCCGGGATGAGTTCAGTTATTTTCCCGGAGAGCCCTAGCCTGTTCAGGCCGGCAGCAGCCAGGATAACGGCATCCATCTCGCCGGTCTCAAGCCTGTTCAGGCGTGTGTCCACATTGCCCCTCAGGGGAAGTATTTGAATATCGGGACGCATATTCAGGATCTGAGATGATCGCCGGAGGCTGCCGGTGCCTATCTTTGCCTCTGCCGGGAGATCGCCAAGGGAGGTGTATGAGCAGGAGATAAATGCGTCTCTCGGGTCCTCTCTCTCCGGATATACCGGCAGAATAAGACCATCAGGAAGCTCTGCGGGCACATCCTTGATACTGTGGACCGCGAGGTCCACTTCCTTTCTTAAGAGCGCATCCTCTATCTCCTTGACAAAAAGACCTTTGCCGCCGATCTT
>JAFGIC010000366.1 GCA_016929815.1 Deltaproteobacteria bacterium | reverse complement strand
AGGGCGAGGTCCGTAAGGGAGACCTGTTTGTGTTCCATGATAAAATATTTGATCTCTGTTAATATCATCTTAAAATCCTTTATAGCATTCACCTTAATCCTCCCCTGATACGGGAGGAAATTTTAAATCCCTGTCGCCAACGCCCCGGATGTACTCATGATCCGATCCCTGGCGTTTGCGCCGATGTATCGCATGACCAGAACCGCGCCCATGAATACAAGGCACATGCCGGCGAGCCATAGGGAAGAGGACAGGGCATGGCGGCTGAAGGTTGCAGCCTGGTAAAAAACGGTCGCCGCAATGTATGCCAGCCCCGTGGTCCAGGCCCCGGAAAAGGCCGCCCACTTCAGGTTTGTCTCACGATACACAGCCGCTATTGCCGCCACGCACGGGAAATACAGCAGGATAAACAATAGATAGCTGAAGGCCCCGATCCTTCCGTCAAAGAGGCTCACCATAGCCCCGAATGTGCCTAATGAGACCTCCTGTCCCTCTGCCGCCGTTTCAACGGAGCTCACGTCGCCCAGGGACAACCCCATCGGATCCGTGACCGTATCGGCCACGCCCGCGAGATTCGCGGGTATGGTCGCAAAGGATTCAACGATTCCTCCCCAGAAATCGAAGCCTTCTTCCTCTTCGGCCTCGGAACCGCCTTCAACCTCCTCGGCCTGGGCCTCCCCTATCTGCGCATAAAGAGAGTCAAGGGTGCCTACAACCGCCTCCTTGGCGAATATCCCCGTGAATATCCCTACCGTGGCAGGCCAGTTATCCTCCTGTATCCCTATCGGTTCAAATACAGGTGTTATGGATCTTCCCACGGAACTCAGAATTGACTTGTCGCTGTCCTCGTTGCCGAAGGTCCCGTCAGTGCCCATTGAATTAAAAAAGCTCAATATGATCACTATGGGTATGATTACCTTCCCTGCCCTGAATATAAAGGTCTTGAGCCTGTCCCACGCCCGCATGAACACTCCCCCTAAGGACGGCCGGTGGTAGGGCGGCAATTCCATGATAAAGGGACTGACCTCGCCTTTTAGAAGGGTATTTTTAAGTATGATCCCTGTGAGAACCGCAAAACAGATCCCCAAAAGGTATAGACCGAAGACCAGGTTCTGGCCGCCAGCGGGGAAAAAGGCCGCAGCAAACAGGGCATAGACAGGGAGACGGGCCCCGCAGGACATGAAGGGATTCATCATGACCGTGAGTGTACGGTCCCTCTCGTTCTCCAGGGTGCGTGTCGCCATTATGGCCGGGACATTGCAGCCGAAGCCCACAAGCATGGGCACAAAGGACTTGCCCGGCAGGCCCACGAACCTCATCAGCCTGTCCATGACAAAGGCCGCGCGAGCCATATATCCCGAATCCTCCAGAATGGACAGGCACAGGAACATGAAGCCTATGGGAGGGATGAAGGTCGCGATGGTCTGGATACCCCCGCCTATGCCGCCCGCGAGGAGGGCCGTAAGCCATTCGGGAGAATGCATCGCGGTCAAAAGGACGGAAAAGCCGTCCACGAATATGGTGGCCGCGAATATGTCGAAGAAATCTATAAAGGCCCCTCCCACGTTGATTGTGACCATAAACACCAAGTACATGGCGATAAGAAATATAGGTATGCCTAGCGCCCTGTTAAGGACGATGTTGTCTATCCTGTCCGATGCGGACTTGCCTATACGCGACTTCTTTTTGACGCTCTCAGCCACGACACGCCCTATCATCTCGTACCGAGCCTCCGCCACGAGGATGTCCGCCTCTTCTTCGGTCTCCGCCTGAATCTTTTTAAGGTGATGGTCGAGCCTTTTCCGCGCCTCTTTGTCCGCAACCAGAGCCGTTATCTCGGCGTCGCCCTCCAGCATCTTTATGGCAGCCCATTCAGGGTCCATGCCGCGGCCTGATATCTTGCCGCCTATAACCGATACGAGGTCATCCAAGGCCGTGCGAACCGGGTCGGCATAGATTGTTTTGAGGGTTGCCGGGACCTGCCTCTTTTTAAGCGCCCTGCTTATCTCCAATTTCAATTGTTCAATGCCTTTGCCCTTTGAGGCGACCATGGGGATTACCTCGCAGCCGAGTCTTTTTGACAACGCCTTGATATCGATCTCCATGTGGTTCTTTTCAGCCATGTCCATCATGTTAAGCACGACTATCAGGGGCGTCTTCATCTCAAGCAACTGGACAGTGAGATAGAGATTGCGTTCAAGGTTTGAGGCATCCACAATATTTACAATTACCCCTGCCTCCTTTGACAGGATATAATCCCTGGCCACCTTTTCATCCAGCGAGGCCGCTGAAAGGGAGTAGATGCCCGGGAGATCCACCACCTCTATGATTTCCTTTTCGTAAGTGTATTCCCCTGACTTTTTGTCCACGGTAACACCGGGCCAGTTGCCCACCCGCTGTCTCGCGCCCGTCATTGCGTTGAATAGCGTGGTCTTGCCGCAGTTGGGATTTCCCACGATGCCTATAATATGTTTATCCATGATTATCCTCCTTATCCACCATCAGCGCGGACGCCTCGTCCTTTCTGAGGGAAAGGGCGAATCCCCTCACCTCGATCTCCACGGGATCCCCCATGGGCGCTACGCGTTTTACCGTAAATTCCGTGCCCTGGGTCAGACCCATTGCAAGGAGTCTTTTCCTGTAGGCCGAAGACCCGGGTGTATAACCCCGGACCCTGCCCTTATCGCCGGGCGCCATTTCCTTTAATATTTCCGTCATTGTTTTCCTCCTTTAATAATTTTTATCTGTATCCTCTGAGCCATGCCCCCGCCCAGGTAAAACCTGGACCCGTTAACGCATATCAGCATCCTGCCGCATGCGGAGTTCTGAATCACGTCCATGTCAACCCCTGGCCTGAGCCCCACTCCGGCAAGACTGTCATGAAAGCCCCTGCCGCCAGCCAGGCCAGTGATTCTGACATGATCGCCTTCACCGGCCAGGCGGAGGGGAAAGCCCGCAGTTTCATTTGAGTGGATATCTGCAGGTCTATCAGTTGTCTCCTGGATCTCTTCGCAGCATGGCGCATGGCATCCCAGCCTTGAACGGCAATTGATATGACCGCGTCTCTTAAGATCCAGTCCCTGTATAAGTCTTGAAGAAAATGATTGCGGCATTGAATCAGCTTGATAATGCATGAGTATTCTCCTTTGTGTTATTTCTTTTTCTCTGTAACACCGATAGTCTATCCAAACGCCATTTCTTAGAGCGTATTAAATAAAAAAAGGCGTAACAGGGCGTTTTATAAACGCCTTATGTTACGCCTTCACTTCATTCGCGCCCGTTAAGGGCCGAAAGCCGTAAGACATACCGCTATTTTAAGAATTTAGCTGTCAGCTCTCAGCTTTAGGCAAAACCTTATTAATTGATCTCTGCTGATCGCCGGCATTTGCATCCTTCTTCATCCATAAAGGAACTATTTATGGATCTTTAATTATTCAAATCAATCAACAATCGCATAAGTTTCTTCCGCAGAGATTCCAGTTGTTTTGACTTGAAGGCTTTGCGGCTCTCCTCAAGGACTTCAATGGTTTCTTTCAGCGCCCCCTTTAAAAGTTCCTCCCGCCTGTTTCTGGTGCATATCTTCAGTACCGGTAATTCGTTTACGCAGTCCACCCTTCCCACCAGCATGGATTTGACAAGACAGTAATGGACATTAATGCCCTGCTGCAATTCCTTTATACTTTCATTTAAGACATTTAACAGCTCTCTATTATCCTTTTCCACTTAATTAGTTATTCCT
>JAFGIC010000365.1 GCA_016929815.1 Deltaproteobacteria bacterium | reverse complement strand
ATCCGGTTTAAAATCAGGATGTCATCATCATTCCTGCCACGTTTTGCCCTCTGCCTTTTTGTTGATTCCGCCAGAGGCTCCCAGGGAGTCCCGTCCGGAGCCCTGTGCTCTTCAAAATTTCTCTGGACGCTCTCGGAAACTATTTCACCTATCTCCGTCATCACCGGAGTGAGGTCGTTCATTCGGCCAGACAGCCTGTTCAGAAGTTCCTGGACCTCCTTATCTTCAACCTTTATTTCAATGAATCCACCCGCCATCTATAAGCCTTTTAGACTGTAGGCTATAGGCTTTTAGGTTTTGACTATCAGCCTTCAACCTTTACCCTGTTAAATCCGCAAAGCGGGCTGCGAAGCAGCATTTAACAGGGTGAACAGCTACAGCCTGTTTTTAATACTTATCCACCGTATCCGGTCCGAACTGCTTGGACCGGGTGCTTACCATCAATTCCCCGGAATGTTCTCCCTCTGCAGTACTTGCAGATGCCTGGCAGGGCAGCTTGATTTTACCGTCCGACACTTTTTCAAGTGTTCTGATATCGCCGTTGTACTTATCCTTGCGGGTATCAGGCATTGTGTCATCCCGCCTCGAATAAAGTTCGTATATGGCTATATTTACGGCAATCTGATTTATCTTGTCCGGTGCCGGTGACAGGGGAACCAGGTATAAATTCCGGCAGTAGAAATTAATTGTCGCGTCCGCAGCAGCGATCGCCTTGTCAACCCTGCCATCATTTACCGTGCCGGTACCCTCATCGTCAGTCAACTGGATGAGGCTCTCCTCATCCAGTTTATCCAGGATGTCTTCTTTCGTGCAATAGGCCATTATTCCCCACCTTCTCCCGCATTGATCTTCTCCAGTGCAGCATCCCTTTCTGCAGCAGATACTTTCCGGCCCAGAATTGATTCAATGGCTTCTTTTTTCGGTTTTTTGTCATTGGTGACATCACCGTTTTCAATTACTTTTTTAATCGCATCGATAATGTCGTCATCAGTATCATCACCCGGAGCCGCATTCTTCAGGGCGCTTACTGCACCTTTCAGGATCAGTCTTTCTTTTTCCTTCTCGCTTGCCTCAAAGCTCTTACCAGGCATATAAATCTTTTTGTTTCTGTGAACGCAGCGGCCTTCATTTACAATCACATTAGGTCTTCCCATTTAGTCCTCCTCGTGGCGGATCTGATATCCGCCATCCGGTTTTAAGGTTAACTATTGTTTCTAGACGACAGTAGCGTCTATCACTGCTCCCGGTCTCTGAAGTACAGGAAGGGGCCTTGCCTCCCCTTTTATCCAGCGCCCGGACGGGTCTTTCTCTGACCAGCTCTTTGAAAAATAGAGAACGCCGCTCCCGCCACCGGTCACGTTTCCTACTCCGCCCGGCGCATCTTCATCCACTACCGGTGCATAAGGTGTATCGACAAGATCTTCGCATACGCCAATAAGGAGAAATTCATCGGAGTCGATAAATCTCTGCCTGGTTCCGTTATCATCGATAAAGGATGCGTTGTATTCAATCAGTTCAACCTCGGCCAGCCTTTCTATTCTGCCGTTCTCCGCCATCTGGCTGCCCTTGTCGGTCTTGAGCAGGTTTGTGACTTCCTCATTTACCAGCAGTGCATCCATCACCTCCCAGCCCATGTATGCTATCCATGAATCAATGGGCACGGCAGTATCGTCTTCAATCAACTTCTTGAATTCCCTTATCTTGGTTACAGGGCTGGAATCAGGATCTGTCCATAATTCGGCACCGGCCAGAACAGGTTTATGGCTTGCATTAACGTTGTAGTCGACCAGGACAGTCGTAAGATCGTTATCAAGGATCTTTCCCTTCAGCGCGTTAACTGCCCAGAATTCCAGAGTACGGTCTGTTTCCCCCCTGATATCCTTCTGCTCCTTGGCAATCCTTTCCTTCATGGATTCAACAGCAAGCTTTCCGCCTAACTGTCGCAGTGCGTTAAGCGCAGCTACGGGAATAAACCGTTTTTCCGCCAGCCTGGGGGCTTTCATGGTTACTGTTTTCCTGCCTGTGAGGTCCCTTACCGTGGCAGGGGCAAAAATGGAAATGTTACCCAGGATCTTCTGGGAGCCCGTCATAATGTCAAACTCCAGCAGATCGCTCGGCTCCAGGTGCTCCCTTGACCTGAAAAGGCGATTGTATATCTTCATGCTGGGTGCCTTTATTGCGTTAATCGCGGTTGTTAAAACCCTTACCAGAAAAAGTTCATCCATTTTCTTTCTCCTGTCTTATTTGTGGTCACTATTGATAAAAAGCCTTATTCACGTTCAATCGTGTTATTCTTAAACGAAATCTTCATCCACGATTATGCCGCGGTCCTGCATGTCCAGGATGGCGGTGTTTTTCTGCGCATCCGTGATCCCTCCCGGCCAGATGAGGTCGCTCAGCTTGTATTTGCCTGTAAAATATCCCTGTGTTTTTTTGGCCGCGGTGCTGGCGTTGCAATCCTCAACCAGGATAGCCCTTGCTGTCTGACTCCCGTCAGCGCCTGCCGGATTCAACTGGACATATTCATTACTTGCCGTTACCAGACCCAGCACAGTCCCCCTCACCTGGTTCTGTCCGGAGGCAAGCGTTATGGGTTTCTGTTCATGTGTCTCTCCTGCCACAAGCTGGGATTGAGTTGCCTCTATTTCTGTTACTCCGTGTGTTCCAGCCATCTCGATCTCCTTTCAAAATAAAAATTGGTTATGATTACCGGTTTACCTTTGCCGCGATGCTCTCTCCCAGTTCCTTTTCAGCTGTTTCACTGAAGTCGGAAGCCGCCGATTCCTTTTTGGCCATCTCCCTGAAAATAGGAGCCTTTGAAAACCCTTCCAGAAATTCCCTGAACCAGGTAATTCCGGTTTTTTTATCTTCGCCTTCCTTGAATTCAATTTCAGTTTCGGCGTCCAGGCCCTGCATAAACCCTGTAAGACCTGCATCCTTCCAGGCAGGCAGGATCTTTCCATCCTTGATCCCCTGGTCCACATAGTCGGAGATCTCCTTATCCCGTGCTTTTTTAGCGGCCTTGCGTTCTTTTTCTTTGAAATCAGCTTCAGCGTTCTTCTTCCCTTTTTCCTCCGCCTCCTTTTTGATCCTTTCAAGGTCGGCCTCGGTAAATGCCTTGTTCTCAGATCCTGCAGGCGGGCTGTCCGGCAGTGCATCATCAGGCACCTTGCTCATATCCACACCCATAAAGCTCAAAAGCCCTTTTATTTTTTCCTTGAATGCTCCCATGTTTTCTTCCTCCTTTACGATATTGTCTTTGTTAGCCTCTTCCCTGATATATTCCACATCCCAGTCCGGGATGATTGAATCCGCGGTTTCCTTTCCTTCCTTTTCAATGAGCCAGTCCCTCAGATTTCTCAAAATGCGTGCAAAAGTTCCCATTTGAGGATCATTAAAATCAAAGGTAAGAGCCTCTTCATCTGCAGAAAATTTAAGGTCAGCCAATCCCTTTACAGCGGGAGGCGCTGCGCCTAGAAAACCGACATGCCGCAGGCTTCCGTCAGGATAAACGCTTATGGACCGTTTTTTAAAAAGCCCCTGCCTGACCATTTCCTCAAATTCGGAAACAACCTTTTTGGCTTTCATGAGGAGATATTTTTCTCCATTCCTGATGACTGACTTGACATCTTCCACCCATCCGTATGCCGGATCATTATCCTTCGGGTGACCGATCACGAGCGGAGGTTCATGCTTTGCAGCATTAAAAGTGCTAACAACCTTATCGATTATCCCATCTCCGTCATGTTCCTTGCCATTGCTGTCTGTCTGTTTTCCGCCCTTAAAAATCTCTATCCAGTCGTTAAAACCTTTGAAATTTTTCATCACATCCCCCTGTAGGGGCGGGCCTTGCGTCCGCCTGTTTTTAATCAAAAATCGCTTTTTCTTTCCGGTACTGATCCTTCAGCGCTTCAGGATATTTACTGAGGTCCGGCTGCCAGTTATCAATGCCGATCTTTCCCGGATTGTATCTCCAGCCTTCATCCGGAAGATCTTTCACGCCCTTTGTTTCCTCGGAAAGCCCTCTCTGCTCCATCTGCCTTGCGCTCAGGGTCTTGATATAGCAGCGGCAGTTGAAGCCGTTCGGCGGATACCATTGATCCCATACAGGATGATCCCGGTGATAAACCTTTCCATGCATGGCCCCGTGATCCGGCCTGGTTGCAGCATCCATGATGGCCATATACTGCCAGTAAGGCCTGGACACGGACTCCCGCTGCTGTTTATAACGTCCGGCGCTGTAAGCGGTCTGAAGATTGGTCCGGTAAATAGTCTCAAGCCTCCAGCCGGTCAGCCGTTTTATCTCGGTTCCGTCCGGCAGTGTGATCGCTGCCTTTTCACCCTTTGGTGCAAACCAGCCTTTTGTTTCGAGTATCTGCTTCAACTCCTTTTTAAACTCTCCCAGGCTTTTTCCCTCTGAAACAGCCCTGTCAACTGCATCCCTAATATCAGTGAGCACATCCATCACTGTTACTCTTGCCACTGTAAAGGCCCTGGCCTGCGCCTGCTGCCACAGGTCCCTCCAGGAGGCCGCGGATATCTTTATCCCCTTGCTTCTGAAATATTTAATTGCCTCCAGAAAAGGCAGGTTTCCGTATTTAACTGTCATAACTTTCAGCCTTCAGCTTTGAGCTTTCAGCTTTCTTCTCCTTCCGCCGCCGCATATCCGGTCAGACCCGCTGCAAACATTGCTTTCGCAAGCAGTTCCTGAAACTTTTTGCTGTCCAGATCCGGATAAAACTCATAGAGCCTTTCACCTATCTCCTCAAAACTTGTTGATGTCTTAATCATGCCCATAACAGGCGCAAGAAGCGCCGAAATGGCCTCCTGTGCGTCGATCGCTCCCTGGGTGGATAGATTGTCCGCATCTTCCTGAGTAAATTTATTGTCAGGCGTTTTTTCGGAGAAAAGCCTGTTGTTTATTTCCGTTTGCTGATCACTGATCTCAAAATCATCTTCCTCCAGGTTGTAGACCCTGCCATAATATTTTTTAGTGAACCTCACTCCCTGCTCATTAAGGGTCTTGTCTCGTTCTGCCCGGTCTTTCTGGACATCCTCCTCTTCATAAAAACCGAACACCGGAGGAGATCCTCCTGAAACATTGAGTTCTGTGATCCATCTAAAAAGCAGATTAAATGATTTTTTCACCATCTGTTTGTCAGCATCCACGAGGTCCTGCCGAACCTCCAGGTGTCCCTTGGTTGCAGCTAATGATCCGCCCTTGTCCAGTTCGGTTGACAGTGTCTGTCCCAGGATCGCCTTTGAGCATTCCCTGTTTCCGGCATTTATCAAAAGCTCATATATATCGGCGCTCGTGCGTCTTCCGGATGATTCGGGCATTTCAACACTCTGGTCATCATTGACCACTGCCACTGCGTCCTGGACCATACTGACCAGGTTGCTCAGTATTTTGGCCCGCTCTGCATCAGTGGTATTTCTGGGTACCTTTCCCACAATCCAGGGCATGCCGAATTTTTCAGTAAAGATAGACCAGAATTTAAATCCTCCCCGTTTGAATGTGACAGGCCAGAAACACCTGGAGAGAATCCTTTCGCCATAGGGGTTTTTATAGGTTGCATGATGCCTTGGAAGCAGGAATTTATATTCCGGGAGGATCTCGCCGTCTGACATATTATCCCTGGAACGGAAGCGGAGATCATTTTCCTCGCCAAACACGAACCATTCAGGCGGTTTGCCGACAATCTGATCGGGTATCCATTTACCCTTACCGGATTTCCATATGACTTCGATAGGGCTCATCCCGTAAAAAGGGGCATCCAGCATGTCGGTTATTACCTGCTCTACATCTAGGGCATCTAAGATTTCTTTGGCCAGCCTGAAAGCCCGTTTTGAAGCGGCGCTGCTGTCTTCCGATTCCCGCAGTTCCCACTCACATGATAAAGTTCCCGACTTCCTGCTCTGGTAGCAGCTCCAGACATGGGCGTCCGACAGGAGTTCCCTGTATACCGAAATATCCTGCCCGAGTTTTCTCAATACCGGGTCCGGGTCCGGTAAAAAACCTGCAAGCCCCATCCAGTCAAGGGACCGGGATCTCGGAGCTATCTCCGTGGTAAGAGATTCTCTTTCGTCTATCTCGATAAAATCATGGTCATTAATCCAGAGCTTCATATGCTTCACCTTTGTCAAAACGCATCATGGTTGATTCTTCCCTGGTATTTGTCCGCATTGGCCCTTATTACTCTTGATCCCGAAGACAGGATCACAGGCATACTGCCGCCGCCCTGAAGCTCGCTTATTGCCATTTCTGCCGAATCCGGGCCGTCGTCATGAACGTTTTTATTAAGTAAATAAATGAATTGTTCTTTTAAGATTTCCTGATCCGATTGCTGTTTCTGGAAGAACAGTTTTCCATACTCCCAGAGGTATTCACACGTACCTACGATGCGCCCGATTTTATTGGTGGAATGATTGACAGGCTTCCACGGAAGATACCGGCCAACCTGTTTTGCATAATTGAGAATCGCTTCATGCAAAAAATCCTTAAGCATGTTTTCTTCTATTACTGCAGAGATGCTGCCGTACCGATCACACTGATCATAGGCAGCCCCGAACATCTCCCCGATGCTCCTCTTTTTTATCCAGGCATGAAGGCAGATAAAAACCATTGCAGCTGGATCAAGTCCGAATGTAACAACCGCCCTGAAATCATTCTGTTCCGCTGCTCTGGCCGAAGGATCAACTGCTGTAACGGCGATCAGCTTTCTCTGCACAACCTCAATGTGTTCAATATAAAGGGCCTTTTCTTCCGGGAACGGAGAGTCCTCATCCGTGTATTTATTACGGTATTCCTTGTTGAACACCCTGGTTGTAACAGTGCGTTTTTTACGCATCAGTTTGTCCCAGGGCCACCGGGCAGGCCAGAGTGTAATCTTTTCCTCTTCGTCGACTATTGCGTCATATATTTCAGATAAATATAATTTTTCGCCGGTCTCTTCATCCTCCAATTCCATCAACTGGGCGATCGCGGATTTACCGTGAAATACATTGCCGATCATGGTTGTTGAACAGTCCGCCTCAACGGCTCCAAGGATTTCACCCTGAATAAATTCGACTATATCCCTGGTAACATCCGGGTTTTTAACCGTCTGGTTATTTTCCATGTCATCAAGCGCCGCGTCGTCAGGACGATAAGGCCCGTGTTTGCGACCCCGCCATTTATCCTTTCGCCCCAGGCACTCAACCATTGTTCCGCCTGCAGTCACAAAGCTGTCATCAGCCCATGTCCGCGTTTTTTTTATGATGTCGCCGTAGTCATGCTTGAGACGGGGATTGTCTTCGAGCTCGATTTTTATCGAAACTCCGAACCGCTGGGCCTGATCATGGGTATCAGATCCGAGTAAGATATATTTCCGTAACTGCCTGCAAATCCGGTAGACACGAAGGCCGAAGGTGATAATTGTTGTCTTGGCATGATCCCTGGGAGCGCCGATAAGATTAAAGCCCGGCTGATCCGAAATATCGCACCATTCGGCATGACATGGAGCGAAATCCACGGTAAAGTAATGCGGCATATATGTTTTCATGAACACCAGCGGGTCAGCACATCGCCTAATACGCTTTGCCTGCTTTTCAGGGCTGTCGTTCTCGAACGGAGAAACTCCTTCCGCGATCTGCTTGCGCAGGGCATCCACGAATTTATCGTACTGGAGTTCGGTTATGTCTTTTCGTTTACGCATTCAAGCTCGTTTCCTTGAATCTTCTGGTGATTTCGTCCAGGTTGCGAAGCATTACCTTCAGTCCTTCCTGATCTATTTCCTTTAAAACGTTCACAATAAATTCAAGGTTCTCCAAAAACAGTTTAGGGCGATCGATATCAACAACCGTCTGATCCTTTTCTTTTTCCTTTGGCTCAATCATGGTTAAAACCGACTTGAAACCATGCATGTCCTGGGGATTAATGCTTTGCATATTTTCCAGGGTTTCAAGCGCCTTTCTCGCAAGTTCCTTACGGAGCTTGAAGGAATTACTTTTTATGCTTGCTATATCCTCGCGGTGTTTTTTTCTCCGCTCCATCCAGTTACCGGATGCAGACCAGTTGGCCAGAGTGCGGTCAGAAATACTCAACCTTCTCGATATCTCCTCAAGAGTTAATCCCTCAATGGTGAACAGCTCCTCAGCCTGTTCTCTTATCTCCTGATCAATAGCCATTACTGCCCCAATGCATCTTTAATCGCCTCGATCTCGTCCAGCACCTCTTTAAGCTGGATCTGCTTGCTGGCCAGTTCCAGGGCCTGGGCGGCAATAACGTCAGCCTTCAGCCTTTCCGCCAGGATGAAAGGATCGAGCAGCTCCCTTAACGCCGTGATATCCCCTGCTATCCTGAGT
>JAFGIC010000364.1 GCA_016929815.1 Deltaproteobacteria bacterium | reverse complement strand
TTAATGACCTAAAGCGTAATGCAGGTTATAGAAACTTGAAAACAGGCCACAGGAGCCCTTTTCAGGACTCTGCATTATGGAATTCTTTTTATATTGATTTAAATCATGGTGAGGATTTTTATCTTTTAATTTTTAATAAAGAGAAAATTTCGCACTGCCGGATGTGCAGTGTATCATTAAAAATGTGCAATCATGGATAGGATTAAATCACCTCTATCATCTCCGGACTAAAGGCAACCCATGCATCTTCTCCTATCCCGGGAATGACATCCCCTGTGCTGTCCGGAGGCATTATAACAGTCAACGGGACCCCTATATCAATAATCGCCCTGATAAAACCCCTTTCATCGGAAAGCTGGATAACCCTTCCTTTAATGCCGCGCATTTCTTCAATATTTTTTGTCCCCCTGAAGACCCTGACCGCACTGGGATTTATTGAGATTCTGACCTGTCCCGTCTTTTCCGTTTTTACAGGTATCTTCAAATTCTCCCGAATAAGGCAGAATTTTTTACCCTTTAGGTCCGTCTCCAAAGCGCCGGCAAATATATTCTCATTAATCGATTTTGATACCTTTCCTTCATGTATAAAGACGATATTATCAGCAAGCCTTGAGGCCTGTATCCTGTCATGGGTGGTAAATATTACTGATATCCCATTTTGCCTGTTAATATCGCGTATAATGCGCTCAATTATTATACTGTTCTCCACATCTACACTGGCGGTCGGCTCATCCATCAATATGACCTCGGGCAGGCATGCAAGGGCCTGGGCAATGGCTACCCTCTGGGTCTCTCCACCGGAGAGCTTGTGTGCTTTTGCCCTGCTGAATCCCTCCATGCCTACCATGGTGAGGAACCGGTTCACTAACCTCTCCCTCTCAGCCATTTTCAGATTGCGTATCTTAAGAGGAAACTCCACGTTGTTGAATACCGTTGTAGTAAATAAGATGGGTTTCTGCTGCATAAGCACAGCCGCCTTCCTCAGGCCAATCAGATCGCCTCCGTCAAAATCCACCCTTGTATCCTTATATAACAGCTCTCCTGAGGTGGGACGGGAAAGAAAGGCAAGTATCTCCAGAAGCGTGGTCTTTCCCGACCCGTTCGGCCCCAGTATTCCAGTCACCCTGCCCTCTTCCAGCGAAAGGGAGATGTCTAGGACACGCCTTCCGTCATAATCCCTGGTCATATCTTTTATCTCATAGAGCATAGATCAATCCCCGGTCTTTCCCTGGAAGTAGTTGAACACAATATTCAATGAAAAGCTGATCAGCAAAAGGAGAATACCCAGGGCCACGCTCATGGTAAATTCTCCCTTGTCAAACTCAAGTGCCATTGCAGTGGTCATCGTCCTCGTAAATCCCTTTGCGTTACCTCCAAGCATCATGCTTATCCCAACCTCGGCTATTACCCTTCCAAAGGCCATTATAATGGCCGCGACTATCCCGAAACGCGCCTCTCTCACTATTACGAGGGCGGTCTGTAAAGAATTAGCGCCGAGGGTCATGGCCGTCTTTCTGTATCGGCTGTCAAGGCGGCTGAGGGCGGTTATGGTGAGGGTTGTTATTATCGGCAGGATCAGGATTATCTGGCCTATAATTATGGCCTTTGGGGTATAAAGCAGGCCCATGGCGCCCAGGAGCCCTCGCCTTGATATGAAGGAATAAACAAAGAGCCCTATAACAACGGTCGGCAGGGAAAGGAGCGTGTTGAGCACTGTGATGACAAGACGCTTTCCCCTGAAATCATTTAATTCAATGGCAAGCCCCAGGGGGATGCCTGCAATGCCTGCGATGAGCGTGGAAAAAAAGCTTACCTTCAGTGACAGCGAGACAATTATAAGCAGATCCCTGTCAAGAGACCATAAAAGAAGAACGGCTGATTTAAGACTGTCAAAAAGGAAGTCCATGTTATCTTATTTCTTTGCGTCCGGGAAGAATGCCTGGCGTCCATGGATCTTGTAATCGGCTATCAGTTTTTGTCCCTTCTCCGATACCAGCCATTTCGCAAGCCTGTCCGCATCCTCAAATCTGATATCAGGATATTTTTCGGGATTTACCGGGATGATGCCATAGGGGTTGCCGAGATTATCGTCACCTTCGCACAGGATTTCGAGATCCAGTCCCTGCGCCCTTCCATATTTATACTCAAGGTATGTCCCTCTGTCCGCAAGTGTGTATGCCTGCTTTTCCTCCGCAAATGTCAGGGCCTTTCCCATGCCCTGACCTATAGAGACATATCTTTCCGCAAGCACGGCCGGATACTCGTACCCAATATCAGGCGTCTTTCCCCCATAATCGGCATCAATATTTTTCTTCGCCAGAGTAATGCCGGCAATACCCCATATCTCTTTTTCCTTTGAGTGTGTCCCGCTGTCATCCCCCCTTGATATGAACAGCGCATTAGAATTCGCGATCCTTTTAAATGCCTCGGCGACATTAGCGCCTTTAATCCCCGCAGGGTCATTCTTCGGACCGACAACTACAAAGTCATTGTGCATAACTGCCAGACGATATGCCCCGTATCCTTCCTCAATGAACTTATCCTCCCTGGCCCTGTCATGAACGAATATTATATCTACATTCCCGTCCATGCCGTCTCTGATGGCCGCGCCCGTGCCCTTGGCAAACACCTTTACCTGTATGCCTGTGTCCTTTGTGAATTCCGGGAGAAGCGCATCAAGAAGCCCTGAATTCTCGGTGCTTGTAGTAGTGGACATCCTGATGATTGCCTTTTCCCCTCCGACTGCATTATGAAGGCAAGAAAACAGGACCAATATTTCCACAACCAATATGAAAACAGATTTTTTAATCATGCAATCACTCCCCTCAATCGGTATATTAAAATACATCCAAAAGCAGAGATATTATTTTGGCTTTTTGTTTCCCCACAGGGGGTCGTCTCCGAATCTTTCAAACCACCATTCTTCTTCCGACAGATATTTTTTCACTTCATCTTCTTCAAAGGAATACTTATACTGCTCGCAATATGAGATAATAATTTTATATGCTTCTATTATCTTTTTTGTCATCTTATTGCATTTATCCTTATTGTCATTGCATTTATCCGGATGCCAGTACCTCAACAGCCTCCTGTAGCTTGACTTGATCTCTTTGATGGACGCCCTTTCAGGCAGCTTGAGCGTCTCCTTGGCCTCGATAATCTCCCGGTATTTAGCCATAAAAATTCCCCCGAATCATCTCTTTGCAACATGCTTTGAGGGCATACAATATCATTATGTATAAATAAAATAAAGCCCGGAATCTCTCAAATCCGAATCGAGCCGGCCAAAAAAGATCCACGGGCTACGATATGTCATCTCGCAGGTTTAAACCTAGTCTATTTTGAACACCTGAATTTCTTTAATTGATTTTACATCACGATCGGCCATGATGTCATCAGTCGGTATAAGAAAAAATTTCCCACCCTCTTTAATTGCCTTGCCGTCTTCGATGTCGGCCACAAATATCGATTCTTTATCCCTGTTCAGGAATATCTCGCCATAGGAAAAGAGGGATCTGTAACCGTCAGGGGCAGAGACCTGAATAGCGGTTGTAAGATCATAATCTATGCCTGCGTCATCAAGCAGGGCGTACAGGGAGGCCCCTGAGTAATCCCTTATACCGTGAAATCCTTTGCCCTCCCCGACAAAAATCACCTCCATCTCCTTGTCCTGATATTTTGATACATCCGTCACCGTCATCTCATTTTTAACGATGCCTGTAATTTTAAAAGAGGGTGTCGAAAGTTCGGCGGAGCTGTCGCCCGTTACGCCCTTGTTCTGAGGCGGATCAATGACCTCTATGCTGACAATACCCTCCAGGCATCGATCCGAGTACCCGTCGGAGCCCACGACAAGCTTGGGAAATTCTATGCCGCGGCTCAGCTGGTCCATATAGGGCTTATAGAAGGATGATTCATGACATGACGCGCAACTCTTATGGGGCATAATCGGCGCGGCAGACGTGGCAACGATAATATCCCCCGAGTTCCTGTAATAAATCTCCCCCCAGGATAGGACGACCTCCTTTCCTTCTCTGTTTCTAATCTTAATGGCCATGTCTATATGTTTTGAAAAGGACTTGTCTTTCTTTTCAATGATGGCCGTGTCAAGCAGGTTCCTGAGTGTGACCCCTTGATAATAGAAAACGCCCCGGAAGGTTCCGTCCTTCATCACCTCGTTAAGCTGTACCTTTACCGTCTGAAATCTGGCAAGGTCCTCCATGGCAAGGGTAAGGGGCTGCTTTACCATGCCTGTTACGGCAATAGACGCCTGGTTTTCGGCGAAAATAAGACACGTTGAAAAAACAGTTATAAGAATTAACAGACCAAGTATAAGTTTCTTTTTCATATCAAACTCCAGTCTCAATTTCTATTTCTTCTCCAAATTAGATTGAATAATTATGGTTAATAATTCAAAGCAAATATATTCACCACAGAGCCGCAGAGTGCACAGAGTGTATTTAATTTTTCCTCTATCGGGAGATGCCGATAGAGGAAAATAAACTCAGGCTGTCGCCAAAAACAATTGCTTCTTATAGCGTAGTTATCAATAGTGTGCAGATGTTGCAAATGACCTATTCCTGACGAAGGCAGGATGAGCTATTTTCACTTTCCGGCATCTCCCGGAAAGTGAAAAAACTTACCTAATCTCTGTGAACTCTGCGTCTCTGCGGTGAAAATTTTTTCGATCGTATATTCGATAAATATTGCACAAAAAATCACTTTTACCAAACTAATTGGGTGGTGATCCCAATTTATATAATCTTCTATCAAAAGCTTGCCTTCAGGCCCGCATAAAACATCCTGCCGGGGCCGGGATTGAACGGATCGGCATTATAGTCATCCAGTATATTTTTACACATCACATAGGCTTCATAATTATCACTTATCTTCTGGGAAACCTTCATATCAATCTTAATAGGATCGTGAAGCTTTTGCGCATAGAAATACCATGTTGAAAAATCGGCTTCAGTTCTGGGGATAGATTTCATTGTGTATTGGATCTGGTTAAATTCAAAATTCCCAAATATTATAAGGCTTGTATCCGTCTTAAAATGTGACCTGAAATCAAATGTGAATTTATGTTCAGGGAGATTCTCGAATTTGTTGCCTTTGTTTAAAAAGGAATCATCAACATCTGTCTGATTCTCCGAAAACATATACGTATATGTCGATGAAAGAGTGACGTCTGTTATGTCAAGGACATCCTGAAAATTAAGATTAAATGTAGTCTCTGCGCCGTGTATCACTGCGGCATCTATGTTCCTATAGATATAATCGTCAATCTTTGTAATATATACCTTTGTTATCTTATCGTCGTATTGGCTGTAAAAATAATCCGCGCCCCATATCACATGACTTTCGAAGAATGATAGTTCGAAACCCAGATTAGCGTTCAGCATCTTTTCAGGCTTGATCATTACATCTCTGCTTCCCAGATCGGATGATTCCTGATAGGGGGACACCGTATTGGAATAGGCCTGTAGTGTGGGGAATGAAGTCTTCCGGGATGCGGCTGCCCTGAATTTAAGAAAATCTTTTATGGGCTCATAAACAATGTCTGCGACAGGATTAAATGAATCGCGCGTGCCCCACAGCAGGGAATCATCCTCCGCCTGGTACTGGTCAACCATCTGTGTGCTTCCATAAACCCCCGATTTTATCTGATATTGTCTAAGATCCTGGCCGTCATAGGAAACGCCCAGGCTCAGATCCGTATTTTCCATAATATGCATTTCGTCTTCAACGGCAAAGGTAAGATATCCGGCATCTATGTTCATCATTTCGTACCTGCCTGTGCCAAACTCTTCAATTGTCTCTGTTGAATATTCATTATATGCCTCATCCTCTTCCTTGTGACCGGTTGCATAATATGTAAATGCAAGATTCAGCCTGTTCCATGATGAAAGCTCCCAGGAAGGATACATGTTGAATCCGTAGGTACGGCTCGTCCATATGGACCAGGTCATGTTGTCCGCATCCCTGTTATACGCCAACTTATGTTCATTGGGATCATCATAGGCCAGGAAGGTGTTCGTATTTTCATAAAAATATGCGTTTGCCTTTACCCTGAATTTGCCTTTTTCATAAATCAAATAGGGTGATACGGCATAGTCATTATATTCCGGCCAGAGGCTTGACAGATTGCGCAGGATATATGTGGTATCGGGTCTTTTCCAGGCCTTCTCATCAAGAGCCTCATTATATGCATACATGCTTCTCATGTCTGTAAAATAATTGCTGTTTTTCTTTTCAGTATCATTGTAAAAGAACGACGCCCCCATCTCCAGCTCAGGCGTGAAATGATATCCGGTCTTGCCGTTGAGTTTATATTTTTCATGGCTTACATGGTCCCACACACCCGTATCGTTGAGATATAAAACTGCCGCGCTTGCGTTCGGATGATCATAGATAGAATCCAGGGTTAAATTGTAGAGATCATAACGCGAAAGCCTTAGTAGCCATTTCTCCCGTTCTTTGCGGTCAAGTTTCTTTGATATCGTGTATCCATCAGACCTGTCGTACAGGGCGGAAATATAATAATAAAAATTACCTTTAGATGCGCCGCGTGAAACGCTTGTCACGAAGTTCCCGTGCTGGCCAAATTCGGCTGATACATTTGTATATATATCTGCAGGTTCTTTCTTGATAAGATTTATCGAGCCCACACCACCCCTTGTACCGTATAGGGCGGACGTGGTTCCACGGCTTATAATGATCTCAGAGATGTCCATCAGGCCTATGTTGTCAATGTCCATACCGCCGCCATAGGTATCAATCAAAGGGATATCGTCAACCAATATGGCAATCTTTGACATATCATATCCGCGCATATGAAATTGAGTGGTGCCCTTTCTCTGCATTGACACCTGAATGCCAGGCACCTGATACAAAACATCCTTCAGGACCTTATCGCTTCGAATTTCAATGTCTTCAGCTGTAATCTCGGTTGTCGGAACTGCTATTTCTATGCTTTTAACGCGACGTTCCCTGACAACAAGCTCATCCAGACTGTATTCATCTTTGATTTCATCCTTATCGGTCTGTGTTTCATGACCTTCCAAAGACTGTTCCTGCGATTGTGTATTGCCGGTGTTATCCGTCTTCCCTGCCTCCTGTGCATTCAATGGGAAAACTGATAGAACAAACAACAGCATTATAAAAATCAACGATCTCATTTTCTTAATCCTGAACCTAAAAATTTTGACAAGCATAAAGAATGAATGCCGGTTTATATTCCGGCATTCATTGCTGTCTGTTAATATTATTAAACCAAGATATTATTCGGTTTCGATTTCATAAGGACTCGGCACAAAAGCCGGCGGATCGGCGGTAGAGTAATCATAGACAACAGCCGTACCGACAAGTTCAATCCTTACGGGGAAATTAATCTTCGAACCTTCAATCTCTTCCATTGAATCATCGAGTAAAACGATCATATCAAAATCCAACAGATAATAGGCATCCTGCATATCTTCATAGGTCCACCCTTCTTCATAAGTGCCGTCCAGTGCGATTATCTTATATGTGTATGATCCAGGGCTGTCTGTCACATAGTCGGTAATGAATTGATCCATTGAAATAGTCTTAATATCCGCGTAATCCCCAAAGCTCATTGTTGCGACAGTAAATTTTGTAGTCGATAAACCGTCGCCGGGACAAGTGCCGGGATCCGAGCTGGTGGCACAATTATACGCATCATCATCAACATAGTAGTCTGTTGTTGCCTGGGGTTCAAACGTAACAATAGTACCCTCAGCATCAGGTCTTTTTACATCGATCTTGCGGAACATATAAATGTCATTTGCCCATTTTGTATTATACATTTTAGTAAGAAGAGGCTCCTGAAGCACCGATGAAGGGAAAAATGTTCTACCACTGTAATTAATATCCAGCAGATAGCCTGTTATAAACTGATCCCATCTTAAATCATAATTATATAATCCGCTACCTGTGAATTTTGCACGGTTGCTGAAGGCGCC
>JAFGIC010000045.1 GCA_016929815.1 Deltaproteobacteria bacterium | reverse complement strand
GATGGAGCTTTCAGACTTCGACGAGCCATTCGACAAGCTCATGGTCCTGAGTATAATCGAAGGACTCAGTCGAGTCGCGTTCAGCGATTAGCATTCAGCTAAATCATTGAATTAAAAAAAATTTATTGATAGCTGAAAGCTGACGGCTGACAGCGTGAATCCGAAAATTGGTGTTTTCGGATGAACACTATTTATCACCGGATAAAAGATTTTTATAAATTGAAGGACGGCGTGTTCCGGCCAAGGTCACCCGCCGCCCTTCGTATGAAGCCTTCCCCGGAAGGGAGTGCTCCTAAGATTTATGTATCATGCATTTCCGTTCCGGTCAAGGCGTGGTCCGGCGGTTTTGAATCCCTGCCGCCCTTGTTCTGTGGTTCTTTTATAAACAACTGATTTTCAAAAGTATAACCGGAGGAAATGATAATGCATAAGAGACTATTTTCAGGATTAATGTTCTGTTTTTTACTTCTATTTTTAAGCTTAACTGCAGACCGTGTCTTGTCTGAAGAAACAGCCGCTATAAACAATGAGAAGGGATTGCAGGTTTCCATGGACACCTTTGATCTGGAGGAAATTATAGTAACCGCGGCAAAAAGAGAGGTGAAGGCAAAGGATGCCTCTTCATCCGTAAGCGTGATCGACAGCGTGGAGATAGAGACATCCAATGCAGATTATATCATGGACATACTCGGGACACTGCCCGGTGTCTATGTGCGCAGCGATGCCATATATGGACGTCAGGATATCGAGATCAGGGGCATCGGCTCCAACGCAAGGAGGCTCCAGACCCTGATCGACGGACGTCCGGAAAAGATGGCCATGTTCGGGTGCACCGTGACACAGACCCTGCCCCTCGCGGACATAGAGAGGGTTGAACTGATAAGGGGGCCCGAATCAGTGCTCTACGGTTCGGATGCCATGGGCGGGGTTATAAATATCATAACCAAGAGACGCAAAACAGAAGGTTTTGAAACGGATTTCCTCGCATCATACGGTTCTAACAGCGCCTTGCACACCCTTGCCAGGCACGGCGGGAAGATTGATGCCTTTGATTACTACATCACCTATGACTATAAAAAGTCCGACGGGCACAGGTCCAACTCGGAATATGAGGGTCATGACACCACCGCTAGACTGGGATACCAGTTCACGGACAAGATACGCCTTGAAGGACTGGTCAAGGATTTCAGCGATGAATATCATGACCCGGGACCGGAGCTTACCCCCTACACCAACAACGACAAGGGTGAGTACAACAGGTCTTCATGGGACCTTGACCTAATAGGCGAATGGGACAGGGTGGATGCAACAGTGACCGTGTATCAGAATAAGGGACACCATCAGTTTACCATGCCCTCTGTCCCGGACTACTGGCACTCAAAGGATAAATCAACAGGCATATCAGCCAATGCGGCCTATACAATTTATGACGCGGATGATATAAAGGATATTCTTTCAGTGGGCTACGAATATGAGCATCAGTGGGCAACCACCCTGGAGCCCTGGGATTCATCCGTTCCTTCGCCACCCTATCACCCTGGCGAGTATGAGCGCGACGTGAATGATATCTATTTAATGAATAACCTGAAGTATATGTCTCTCACAATTGATGCGGGGGCCAGGGCCCACTATGAAGACGTAAGGGAGGAGTGGAAGCTGGTGCCCCAGCTGGGGATGACATATCACCTGTCCGGTGCCACAAGGCTGCGCGCCAAGCTGAGCGAGGGCTTCCGCGACGCCAGATTCAGCGAGCTCTTCCTCATGCCCGCAGCCAACGACGATCTGGAGCCGGAGGACCTGTGGAGTTATGAAATAGGGGTGGTCCACGCCTTCAACAACCTGGTGAGCATCTCCGTGGATGCATTTTATATGGATGTCAAGAACATGATACAGACCGTCATCAACCCGAATCCCCCTCCCATGAGGATCAATCAAAACTCCGACAGCTTTTATATCAGGGGTCTGGAAACGGGCATTGATCTGAGGATGACCGATAATCTCTCCGGCCACATCTATCATACCTTCACGGACATAGAGGATGTGGCAGGGACAGGGCATGCCAACCTTTCGGGCAACCCAGAGAGCCTCTTTGAGGGTGACCTTAATTACCGATGGAGGGCGCTTTCCGTGTCCTGGAACGGTCAATATGTGACGGACCTCTATGATGAAAACCTTGTGACGGGAAATATTGAAGAGGTGGACGACTTTTTCGTCGCGGACATGAAGGCATCATATCAAATAAACGATAACCTTCAGGTATTCGGTTCAGTGGAAAACATGTTTGACGCGGATTATGAGATGATCCCGGGTTATACGATGCCGGGCATTTCGTTCTATTCCGGTGTAAGGATCAGTTTTTAAAGATATCCTCAGGGAAAATCAAAGACGAAATTTCGCTCAAAGGTAAGGTTATATGAATAATATCTCCAGTAAAAATAGTGATCTTGCAAGGATTGCGTTTTTCAATGAACGCGCACATAAGTGGCTTGACATGTGGTACAAGGATCCTGATACAGGCAGACACGACAGGTTCACGGAGAAATTTGAAAGGCTCTTTTCTTTTGTTCCAATAAGTTCGGGGGATCATGTCCTTGACGCAGGGTGCGGCAGCGGCGTGCTTGTCCCCCATTTTCTGGAAAGGATCGGCGAATCAGGAATCCTATATGAACTTGATTTTGCCGAAAGGATGATAGAGGTGAACAGGGAACTCCACAAGGATAAAAGGATAAGATTTTTAACGGCAAATATCCTTGACATACCGTTAAAGCCGGAGTCCTGCGATGTGATAATCTGCTTCTCTTGTTTCCCGCACTTCGGGCAAAAGGGAAAGGCAATGGAATCCATTGCCAATAAGCTGAAACAGAACGGACGGTTTGCAGTTGCCCACTTCGATTCTTCGGACAAGCTGAATAACCACCACAGAAAGGCCGGCGGTCCTGTGGAGCACGACATGCTGCCCTCCAGGGAAAAGATGTTCAGCCTGTGCGAGGATGCGGGCATGTCGGTAAAAGAGTTTATTGACGAAGAAGGATTCTATCTTATCCTGGCAAAAAAGCAAAAGGATTTGAACACATGAGCAATGATAAAGAATCGATAAAATCTCCATCATCCCCTGGAAAAGCCTGTCAACCCAGGAGGAGATTCACCGAAGGACTCCTGGACCTTGATGCGATATTAAAGGCCCTGGATATCAAGGCAGGCCAGACAATACTCGAAGCGGGCTGCGGCACGGGGTACATGTCAAAGATCTTTTCAAAAGAGGTTGGACCCTCCGGCAAGGTCTATGCACTTGATACGGACAGATATTTTCTGAAGATTCTTGAACAGGAGACACAGGCGACTAATATCGAGGTTGTTGAGGGGGACATAACGGGACGAACGGGCATAGAGGATGCCTCTGTTGATATGATCTATTTATCCACCGTGATATACTCCTTTTCACGGTATAAGATACTGGGCTTTTTAAAGGAGTCCGGACGTCTCCTTAAACAGGACGGATTACTTGCTATAGTAGAGATGGAAAAGAAGGAAACGCCCTTTGGCCCGCCCCTGGAATCAAGATACTCCCCGGATGAACTGAAGGCAATCATCCCCATGCGCCCTCTTGATACGGTGCAGGCAGGTGAGCATTTTTATATGCAGATATTTCGAAACAAAAATACAGAATAATCATTTTTATCAACTGCCCCGTGGCGATAGGCCGGGAGCAGTTGATTAGATTTTTTATCTTCAGGCGCAGTGTCTGATTTTACGCCTCCTGGGAGGATGGTTCTTCTCTTTATCATTAAGATGCTTTACAATAAAATCGCCGTCATGGTTTATGACAGCCCATACGGTTGATGTTGAGGGATCAACGCCATAGGTACCAACCCCATACTCCGCCCGCCACGGTCCCTTTTTAAATACCTTGTTGTCGCTGTCATAATTCAGGTCAACTGCGTTAACCCATGTCCCGTCATCAGCGTCCCTGGCTGCCAGGACAAAGTCTCCCTTCATCATCCTGGAACGATCAATCTTTCTGTGATCATAGCTCATTGAAAGGGCATATACATCGCACTCCTGGCTTTCGTCGGAATCAGGCAAAAGGCCTGTCAGCTGTGAATCATATAGGCTCAGGTTGTCTGCCATTCCCCACAGGCTGAGTATGCTGCTTGCCGCGCCTTCCAATCTTTCCGCGTCCGACCAGCCCGTATTTACATGTTTTGACAGGGGACGTTCGAGATAATCCGTTTCGAGGTTTTCGTTCAGGCCGCTCAATATCTTTGCTTCCGTTCCGTTATGGGAATCCGTAATCTTCGTATAGGATTCACCCTGGGCAACATCGAATCCTGCGCCGTTCAGACTATATCCGAAGCTGTCCCGCAGATAAAAGGCGAAGCCTGCCGGAGGTGCGATAAGACTGACGTCGCCATAATCCAGTCCTGAGCTTGAGGAATAGAAATCTACTGTAACCCTCGGGCCGTCAACGGTAATTATATAATAGCCGATAGTATATAGTTCCTGATCAAAAGGCGTCTCTCTTCCGTCGTCTCCATCGCGGGGTGTATAGAACTTATAACTATTGGAGGAGCAGATGATTTGGCCGACACTGGAATCGCCGTCATCGGTAGTCACTGTAGAGAGATGGTGCATATGGTCATGACCGCTCAGATAATATTGTACGTTATTTTCATAAAGGCTTTTGATAAAACTATTCCGGGCCTCCGCATTATCGGTCAACTGTTTTCCAAACAGGTTGTCCTTATGGTTCTGGCCTATCAGGTTCTTGTGACCGAACACAAAGGCATGACGGTTGATTCTATTTGAGGATAGCGCTGAATTGACCCATTCGACCTGATCAACCGCGTTGTTATTGTAATCGGTGGGCTTTTCAGCAGGTGCATTATAACAACTACCGTCGGCACGGACAAATTGATCGATAAAGACGCACCGGACATTTTTATAATCAAAGGCATAGCTGAGGCCGTTAAGACCGCTTATAGCGGGGCCCTGAAAATTGGTTGCTTCAAAAACATTAGCTCCTAGCCCCAGCATCTGCGGAAAAAGTTCTGTCATCTCATTCGCGGCTGTCGCGCTTGATTCGTGATTGCCGCGAACCGGGAAAAAACCGATGCCTGCGTCATAAAGCGCCTGGACGTGGTCCGCCCTGGTCGGCAAAAACCGCTCGTGGGTGTCCCTGTCCTCTTCCTTATCGACAAGGTCTCCTACCTGGACAACGAATTTGCAACCGTGCTGAATGAATTGTTCGTTCAGCGCGTCGATAATGGTAGTTGCGCAGGAAGCAGGATCCACTACATCAGTTCCTGTTCTCCACTGTGAGTCTGCCATCACTCCGAATTTCCATGCCCCGTCGGACATCTTTGCATAGGCCCGTTTGGGCCCGAAAAATGGGACTTTCATACCGGACAGGGCAATGCCTGCCAGGCCGACACCGCCAAGTTTTAATAAATCTCTTCTGCTTAATTCTTTCATTGAAACCCCCTTTTATTAAATGGTTGTTATTTTTAACCGGCAAAGCCGGGACGCTCCTTGCGTTAAAGGCGCAGGGACCTCTCATTTGTTTTGCGCACTGATGAGCATTCCTATTGCAATTGAGAGGATGGTCCATTTTTAAAAAATATTTTTAAAGAAATGTTAGAGGCAGGTTTTTTTTGCATTAATCCTGATGGTTCCTAAAATTTGACATTGCCACATGTCAATGATATTTAGCCGATAGATTGAGATCTGTATGTAATGTTATTTATAAAAGACCGTCCATGTCTCGAAATTGTTTTTATATTATTATCTCCTTGATTGTATTGAACTCGTCTCTGTCTGCCAGGGAAGCGGCATCGCACCCCCATGTCTTCATAGTCAATCGATACTGCCTAGTATTTGACGATAATGGTTTGGCCGGGATACGCGTAAACTGGCAGTTTGATGAATATTTCAGCGCCATAATCTCAGCGGATTATGACGCAGATAATAACGGGAAGATCGATCCTTCCGAAAATCAGAAGATCAAGGAAGAGGCATTTGACAACCTCAAGGACTACGGCTATTTCACCTTTATAAAGATAGATAACACAGCCTTTGAGGTCAGGTTTGTTCGTGATTTTTCAGCGTCTCTGGATAAGAACATATTAACCTATGAATTCTTTATACCCTGTCATGTCACGGCCTTCTCATCATTTAAAGAGATCCGTGTGGCAGCCTATGACCCCAGCTATTATACTGCCGTATATTTTGCAGATAAAATCCCCTTATC
>JAFGIC010000363.1 GCA_016929815.1 Deltaproteobacteria bacterium | reverse complement strand
TGGGTGACAACTCACCGGTTAAGGTTGGCAGACGCGGCATCACCATTAATGAACAGACCATGGAAACCTCGGTTTCCGGCGTTTTTTCCGGCGGCGACTGCACGTCCGGTCCGGCTACTGCTGTGGAGGCTATCGGCGCCGGGCGCCGCGCGGCGACTTATGTCAACCAATATCTTAGGGAAGGCAAGGTGACACCTGTTTTCAAACCATATAATGCCACGAAGGGCGAGAACGAGAAAATAAATAAAGACGAATACGCTAATATCGAACATATCGAACGGGTCGTAATGCCAACCCTGAAACCCGAGGACCGCAGGCATAATTTTGCCGAGATCGACATGTGCATTAATGAAGAAGCGGCTCTTAAAGAAGCTGGCCGTTGTCTTTCCTGCGGATGCCAGTATGTTTACGAATGCCGCCTGCGGGAACTGGCGATCGAATATAAGGTCAACGATCAGATCTACGCCGGCGAGAAGCGGCGTCTGCCGATTTACGAAAACGAGCATCCTTACATCCTGCGGGATCCAAACAAATGCATACTCTGCGGTCGCTGCGTGCGAATCTGCGCTGAGGTGGAAGGCGCCAGCGCACTGGGCTTTGTCTTCCGGGGGATCTCTACCAGGGTGGAACCTTCCCTGGGGATGCCGCTTGCCGAGACCACCTGCGATTCCTGTGGGCAGTGTATTTCCACATGCCCGACCGGAGCGATCACTGCCAAAGTAAGCTTACCTAAGCCTGGCCCGTTCAAGCTGGAGATGGTAAAATCGATCTGTCCCCACTGCGGCATTGGCTGCCAAGTGGAGCTGAATATTTTTAACAACCAGGTCGTGAAGGTGACGTCTCCGGTAGGCAATCCGGTTAATGACGGGAATCTGTGCTACCGGGGCGCCTTCGAAATCAATACCCTGTCAAACAGCAAACGGTTAATTATACCCATGGTGCGGACTAACGGCCATATGGTGGAAGCGAGCTGGGAGGATGCGATTGCCAGAGCAGCCCGCGGGTTAAATCAAATCAAGAAGATGTCCGGGGCAGACAGCATTGCGGTGCTGTCCTCTCCGACGCTCACCAATGAGGAGAACTACCTGGTCCAGAAGATGGCGCGTGCGGCCTTGGGTACTAATAACATTAGCTCTCTATCTCCATCTGTTATGAACGACAGCCTGTCCCAAATCCTGGGAAAGAACGCTTCGACCTGTTCTTTCAGCGACATAGAGGCCAGCGACTTTATCCTCGCCTATGATTGCGATCTGCAGAAAGACTATCCTATCATCGCAATAAAAATCCGGAAGGCGGTCTCCGGCGGCAGTCGTTTAGCCATCCTCAACAATCATCAGACCATGCTGGATTCCATTGCCACCGTTAATTTAAAGATCAATCGCCGCACCAGCATGGACCTTTTACAGTCTATCCTGCAGTATATCCTGTCCAATAGCATGACCGATCCTAAATTCATCCGGGCAAAGACTGCCGGCTTCGAGGGCTTTGCTGACAGGATCAAAAAACTGGACGCCGACCTGATTGCCAATGTGCCGTGGGTAAAACCTTCCAGAATTATCGATGTCATCACCATGTACGCCCAGGCCAAGAGGCCGATTATCGTTGTCAACGGCGATACAGTTACCTCGGCCGAAATGGATCTGTTAACTGATCTGGCGCTGGCGACCGGGAATGTCGGATGCGAGGGCGCCGGGATTATTATGCTGCGGACCCCGGGCAATGCCCAGGGCATGCTGGACATGGGTGTCAGTCCAGGATACCTTCCCGGACAGGAGCCAATATCATCAAGCGCCCGCAAGAAATTCGGAGACAAATGGGGAGCAAAACTCCCAACCAAAAAAGGCTTGAATCCCATCCAGATATTATCCGGCATCGAAAAGGGAGAAATCCAGGGCTTGCTGGTTATCGGAAGACAGGCACTGGGCCAAGTCGGCAAAGGCATTTTAGATGTACCGCTTTTCTCTGTTATGATCGATACTGAACGACCGCAGAACCCGCCTTATCCTCATGTGGTGTTGCCGGGTGCCATTTTTGCCGAGAGCGAAGGCACATTTACCAACTGTGAACGGAGGGTCCAGCACCTGCACCAGGCAATCAAATCGCCGACCGGAAAGCAGAACTGGCAGATAATTGCTAGCTTATCCAATGCCCTGGGCTATCCGATGAAATGCAGATCGGTTTCCGAGATAAACCAGGAAATCATGGACTTGGTCACAATATACAAGTCCATTGACGTAAATGAATCGGCCGGCAAAGGGCCGCTGTGGTCTTTTTCCCGCAACAGTGGATTCGATATCAAAGGTGGGCTGGCTAAATTCAAGCTCCCCCATGCCAAGGCCAGTAAGATCAGCGAGATTCCCAATACCTTGATATAAAGCTGTTTCCGAAAGTTGTCCGGAAGGAGGGAACCGCAAGGCTTTCTCCTTCCTTGTACCCACCAAATTGTCACCGCGCCCCGGAGACGCGACATCATCATAAGCCGAGATCTGGTAAAAAACCCCCCTCTGACTCCCTCATTCGCTGGGTATACAAGGTTTTCGTTTTATTACCTGAATCTTGCTCCTGGATTTCTGTCTTAGCCTTCTTCCCTGCCGATCTCTCCGGGCAGGAATGAATTCCTATTCTTTCATTAGAATTTTTCAAGCAGTTTATAATGATATAGCAAAGACATCTTCCTTCTGCCATCGAATGTCTTGAAAATTCTATATATTCATGTTTTACATTTTTTATGTTCCCTAATGAACAAAAGATCCCATCTACAGTCTTCTGGCCTTTGTCATCCTTAAATATGGAAGTCTATTTAGGATAAGTATATAAAAATTTGCCTTTTTTTTAACAATTGGATGAATTAAGAAATTTTACACAATTAAATTGACACTCCCGTCATCAGCTGATAATAACTGGTCCTCAATATTCCGCTGATATTGCGCCGAATACTGTTAATTCCTTTTTATTGTGTGTGCCAGGCATGGCGTGTAGCCAGTGAGGTGAAAGTCCTCGCACCAGGTCTACGCAGATCCGAAGGATAGGAAAAAGACAAGGGTGTTATCGTGAGGAGGGGTCTGGAGGAAATCCAATCCAAAGATGCATGGCGACGTATCACGCCTTTTTCGTGACGCAAGCGCTCACCTGATCTGAGCTGTGGTACACTTGGGACGACCAGGTACGGGACCGCGAAGTACTCCATCTGTAATTGAGGTGTGCTTTATAAATCCGGCGTTTACGCATTGAACGTTACGTGCCTTACCCTGGTGTATATCTGTACAGCGTCTAATTAGTAGAGTGAGAGTGGCGGAATCCACTCTGACCGCTGGGCAAAATTTAGTCCAGCTGCTGGCCTGATAGGAGGGAAAAAGCACACATCAATCTCTGAAAGCATGGTCGAACTAGGAACCCGCCCTGCAATCGAAAGAGCAGATGGTGGCAACTCTTGGCCTAAACGGAAGGAAAATCTGATGATGTGAAGCGGAATGGGGCCTCGCCCGGCAGAAATGGTATGACGGTCGAAAAGCTACCTGCATATCCGAAATGGGCATGGACAAAAATAGGCTGGCGAGTAATAAGAAGAAACTTGCATTGCTCGTCTAAACAAATGGAAAGGATTTTACAGATAAAAAATACCTCATTTACAAAAGGAGAAAAAATCAATGTCTCATGAAAAAGTTCTTAATCGATGGTTCGTCGTTGCCGGCGCCATCCTGATTCAGCTGGCCCTGGGTGCTATTTACGCATGGTCAGTCTTTACGCCAAAACTTACCGCTGCTGATGGGCCTTACCAATTTTCAGCCGGTCAGGCAGCGTGGATATTCTCAGCTGGACTTTTCTTTTTCGCTGTGGTGATGATATGGGCCGGAAGGCAGCTGACCACAATCGGGCCAAGGAAGCTTGCCATGGCCGGCGGCCTGGTATTGGGTCTTGGTTATATACTGGCCGGATTCTTCGGCAGTAATTTTATAAGACAGTTGATATTCATCGGGATAATCGGCGGTTCAGGTATAGGCCTGGCGTACGTTGTTCCGATTGCTGTCGGGGTTAAGTGGTTCCCAGACAAAAAGGGGATG
>JAFGIC010000044.1 GCA_016929815.1 Deltaproteobacteria bacterium | reverse complement strand
TCCAGGGGCATACGGACAATAAGGGTTCCGCCGCCTACAATAAGACCCTTTCGCAGAAACGCGCCAATACAGTAAAGGACTATATAATCAGCAAGGGCATAGGTAAGGACAGGCTGAGCGCTGTGGGTTACGGGCTTGAGAGACCCGCGGCATCCAATGACACAGAGGAGGGCCGCGCTGAAAACAGAAGGGTTGAACTGAACTCGATTCAGTAGCTTTTCTGCACAGCAACCCCGCTCAAAAGGGCGGGGCTGCTGTCATTAATAAAACAACAAAAGAAGGGGGATGACCATGCTTAAGGAATTCAAGGAATTTGCAGTTAAAGGAAATGTTGTTGACATGGCAGTGGGCATTATCATAGGCGCTGCCTTCGGGACAATAGTCAAGTCTCTTGTTGACGATGTTATCATGCCGCCCATAGGCCTGCTCTTGGGCAATGTAGATTTTTCAAATCTCTTTATTACATTAAAGGAAGGCGCAACCATGCCGGTTGACGCCACCCTCGCGGCAGCCAAGGAGGCAGGAGCAGTTGTTATAAGCTATGGCGCCTTCATCAATACAATCATCAGTTTTCTGATTGTCACTCTTGCAGTTTTTTTCCTGGTAAAGGGGATCAATAAGCTAAAAAGGGAGGAGGCAGCTCCCCCTGCCGAGCCGACTACCAAGGAGTGCCCGTACTGTTTTTCCACCATACCCATCAAGGCCGTGAAGTGTCCCTTTTGCACATCAAGCCTGTGATTGCGTTCCATTAGAGAAATTTGTATGGGTAAAATATTTTACTAAACAGTATTTTCTGTCGGGACATTTACGGTAAATATATTTGATACAATTAAAAGGAGGTAAATATGAAGCAGTATGGAGCAGAGTTTTTCGGCACATTCTGGCTGGTCCTCGGCGGATGCGGCAGCGCAGTATTAGCCGCAGCCTTTCCGGAGTTAGGCATTGGTTTTGTTGGGGTGGCCCTGGCATTCGGTCTTACAGTTCTGACTATGGCATTTGCAATCGGTCACATATCAGGTTGCCACCTTAATCCGGCGGTTTCCATCGGATTATGGGCTGGAGGAAGGTTTCCTGCAGGCAAGCTTTTCCCTTACATCATAGCCCAGGTCCTGGGCGGTATTGCGGCGGGAGCGATCCTTTACATCATTGCCAGCGGAAAGGCGGGGTTTGATGCGTCGGCGGGTTTTGCATCAAACGGATACGGGGCACATTCTCCTGGCGGCTATTCCCTGACTGCCGCACTGGTAACAGAGATTGTAATGACCATGATGTTCCTGATCGTCATTCTAGGCGCAACGGACAAGCGGGCGCCACAGGGTTTTGCGCCGATAGCGATAGGGCTGTGCCTTACATTGATTCATCTTATAAGCATTCCGGTTACAAACACATCCGTAAATCCGGCAAGGAGCACAGGCGTTGCAGTCTTTGCCGGTGACTGGGCCTTAGCGCAGCTGTGGCTTTTCTGGGTAGCACCGATCATCGGTTCAATACTCGGCGCATTGGTATATCGATTTATCGGCAGAGAAGGGCAATAAGTCGGTTGGAGGTATAAAATGAGAAACATAAATCTGATAATCACAATCTGTTCTTTATTCTTAAGCCTGTTTTTTTCATCTTTTGCCTGGGCAGATGAGATACTCCTTAAAAACGGGGACAGGATATCCGGAAAGATAGTTACAATGGCTGAAGGTAAAATCGTAATGAACACAACCTATGGCGGAGACATTTCAATAGCATGGGATGAAATCTCCAAAATCATGGGGGATGAACCGATCACTGTTGTCCTTTCTGACGGTACATCCCTTAAGGGCCGCACCATAGGCGCGGAGCCGGGCAAACTAGTGCTTCAGGTTGAGGGGATCTCCGATCCTGTATCCCTGGATCTTGCAACGACAAAATCCGTGAATCCTGCACCCGTGCCTGCATTAACAACAAAGGGGCAGGCAAACCTTGGAATAACCATAGCAAAGGGAAACTCTGAAACCGAATCCCAGCATCTTGATCTTGAATTTATAGCCAGGACCGTTAAAAACAGATACACCCTTGGCGCTGAATTCAACAGGGCTGAAGATGATGGCGTGGAGTCAACAAACAATTCACTGGGTTATGTTAAGTATGACCATTTTTTCAGCAAGAAGCTTTACGGCTACAGCAATGTCCTTCTCGAAAAAGATAAATTCAAGGATATAAATCTGAGAACTGCCCTGGGCCTGGGCGCAGGATATCAGTTCATTGAGAGCGAAGAGATGAACCTGTCCGGCGAAGCGGGCCTGTCTTACATTAATGAGGATTTTATTATTGCCCCTGATGAGAGCTACCCTACAGGGAGATGGGCAATCAATTTTGACAAGTACCTCATTGCAAAAACATTGCAGTTTTTCCATTTCCATGAAGGCTTTATCAGCCTTGAGGACACGGAGGATCTTTTGATAAGAAGCAGGACCGGCATCAGGATGCCACTGTCCAAATCCGTTAAGGCAACGTGCCAGGTCAACTACGACTGGGACAGAAAACCCTCCCCTGGGATGGAGAAGGCCGACATCATGTATATAGTGAGCATCGGATACCAGTTCTAATATAAAAGGAGGCAAGCCATGAGAAGAGTCATTTCATATGCAATTATTTTTCTTTTTCTTTCAAGCGTCTTTTATCTGACCGGTTGTGAGACCAGCAGAACGGCAAAGGGCGCTGGGATCGGCGCAGCAGCAGGGGCCGCCGTAGGTGCTATTATCGGTCATCAATCGGATCATAGAACCGAGGGGGCGGCAGTCGGCGCTGTCGTAGGCGGGACAGTGGGCGCAATCATAGGGAAACGTCTTGACAACCAGGCAAAGGAGCTTGAGCAGGTTCAAGGCGTCGAAAACGTCAATGTGGACCAGGAACAGCAGAAGATTGAGGCCACCTTGAAGATTAATTTTGATGTGGACAAGGATGTCATCAAACCGACTGAAGCCTCCAAACTTGACGAACTGGCAGGTGTGTTTGCGAATTACCCGGAGAATATCGTTGTGCTGGAAGGGCATACCGACTCTGACGGCGCTGAGTCATACAACCAGACGCTCTCTGAAAAAAGGGCAAAATCCGTGGAAAATTATCTGAGGGGAAAGAATCTTAACATAGCAAGCCTTTCCTCGGCAGGATATGGCGAATCCAGGCCGATAGCCTCGAATGAGACCCAGGAGGGCAAGGCGCAGAACCGTAGGGTTGAGATAAAGATTTCTGTTGACCCTAACCGAGTCCCTCAGAACCAGGGGGGATAGGGAGGTTAATATATGAGAGGAGCTTAAAGATTCCGCTGTTGAAAAAAATGATGATTGGGGCGGTAAATGCTTAAAGGCCAACGACGAACATTTCATTCAAATATCAAAAATAATTAATTTAATTCATCAATGCTGTCATTTAGGCAGGGAATATAAAGGGGGATGGAGAATATGAATATCGGGGAATTGCTGGGGGCAATGGTGCAGACAGGGATGTCGCCTTCCACCAATAACAGGCTGAAAAACTCCCTTGGAGGCAGCAGCATGTTGGAGGGTTTGTCCGGGATGCTCGGAGGGTCTCAAAAGAGCGGGGCGGGCGGCATAGCGGACGCCATCTCAGGTATGCTGTGAGGCGGCAGCAAAGGGACATTAGGGGGAGCTCTTTCCGGAATGCTGGGAAAGAGCAGCGATGGAGGTATCGGCGGTATGCTTTCGGGCATGCTGGGGGAAGCGGGAAATGCAGTTAAAGGAAATAATAACGCGGCATTGGGGGGGGTGGGGGCGCTTGTTGGCTCGCTCCTTGGAGGCGGCGGAAAGTCTGTAAAAGGAGCTGTC
>JAFGIC010000362.1 GCA_016929815.1 Deltaproteobacteria bacterium | reverse complement strand
ATCTGGTTTCACGGACTGAATAAACCCCTTAAATCCTATGACACCAGCGGATGCGTTGCCCTTATCAACAAGGATATCGAGGACCTAGCATCTTACATAACACTTAACAATACGCCGGTAATAATAAGCTCGATCATAAGAATGGCGCCAAAGGAGGAACTTGAGGAAAAGGCAAATGATATTTCCGATATTATTGAAGGATGGAGAGTTTCTTGGCAGAATAAGGATATCGAAAAGTACATGTCATATTACAGCCGCAGTTTTAGCTCAGGAGGCAAAAACTGGACACAGTTAAAAGAATACAAAACCGGCCTGGCAAAAAAATATAAAGAGATCAATGTTGAGATTGAAGACCTGGGGATATTGACAAATGACGATGTGGTGATCGCCTCTTTTAGACAGATATATAGGACACCGGTTTTTGAAAGCAGCGGCATAAAGAGGCTGTACATCACAAAGAACAGCGAGGAGTGGAAGATAATCGGGGAGACCTTCTCTATTGCGGATGCGAAACAGATGGCCGATCCAACCCTATTGCCTGAAAGATCCCTTAATGAGGCCATTGATGAAATACGTGTTGCACTCACGACCCAGAAATCCGATGCAAGCCACGAAAAAGACCCAGATGCGGAGGAAGCTGCTGCAAATGCTTTATCTGAAGATCTAAAAGAAAGGATCGAAGGACTTATAAACTCATGGATAGCCGCATGGGAAACAAAAGATACAGACAGGTATATCTCTTTTTACTCGGATGGATTCATTTCTGATGACATGAACCTGGATGCCTGGAAAAAATATAAAGACAGGTTAAATAAAATATACAACAGTATCAGTATAGAGATTTCAGGCTTGAAGATTACGATTGTCTCTGATGATCAGGCAGAAGCATCATTTATCCAGGATTACAGGGCTGACAGCTATGCCGATTACGGCGAAAAAATCTTAATCCTTATAAAAAAGGGCAAAGAGTGGAAGATCAAAAAAGAAAAATGGATGGCGATCAGCAGGTAACCTCAGCAACAACGTTCCCGAAAGAGGCCCCTCCCGGATCACATGATATTACTATCATGATCATGAAAAAGGTCGGGCGGATACGATCCTTCACAATCTCCTACTGCATCCTCTTTTGGCTTTCTATCTTTCTTTCCCTGTATTTCCTCTTTTCACTTTTTATTATAAGTCATTATATGGATATGAGGTATCGCTACAGGAACCAGTCCAAGAGTCTTGCGGATCTTGAAGAGAAATACAATAACATGGAGAAAGGCCTCCTTAAGGCCCAGCAGCGAGCAGCCAACCTTGAAGCCTATATAGAATCAACAACTCATAAAGAGGAAGCGAAAGACACGGCTCCCGTTCAAATGCCCGACATTCCTGCAGAGAAACAATCGACTGTCACCGCCCCGGAAAAGATCATAGCTCCGGCATCTTACTCCGTCGATATCGAGGGACTCGATATAAGAAAATCAGATCCTGGGATTGTCATAGATTTCAGACTGACAAACACGAGTTCCGGAACTGATGCAGTTGAAGGTTATTTGCATATAATAGTAAGCGATCAATACAATAATTACCCATCGATATGGAATTCTCCTTCCAGGGAAATCACAGACGGCATCCCTTCGCAATATCGCAGCGGGGAGCGCTTTATCATACAGAGATTCAAGCAATACCATCGTGAGTTCACTTCTGAAAGCTCCTTCGGTGTGCCCGCCCGCATAACAATAATCGCATATGATCCTTCAGGCAACCTGATCCTCAGGAAAGAATTTGAGGTCCGGGATGCATGATAAAGACAAGAGACATTTGAGGACAGCTCTTATTGCGCCATGTATTATTATTCTTTATACAATTCTTTCTTTATCTTATGCAGGGGCCAGGACCGAACACGAGGTCTACTTTGCAGATACTGCCTACGAACTGAATGTCTACAGGATCTACGGGCAACAACCCGGCAATACCCTGATGCTAATAGGCGGCATCCAGGGTAACGAGCCTGGGGGATTTCTTTCAGCGGATCTTTATGCGGACATGAGTCTGGAACAGGGCAACCTTATTGTTGTGCCCAGGGCGAATTTTTATTCGATCATACTTAACGAAAGAGGCCCAAACGGTGACATGAACAGAAAGTTCACCAATGAAGAGATCGACCTCAGTATCGAAGACAAGATAGTCAATATACTCAAGAAACTGATAAGCGAAAGCGACTATCTGTTGAATCTGCATGACGGTTCCGGTTACTATTATCCGGAGTACATAGATGAAGACAGGAACCCTAATCGTTTCGGCCAGTCGGTCATAGCCGATTGCTCGGAATTCACGGATCCGGAAAGCGGCAATATCATAAACCTGGAAAAAATGGCCCAGGATGTCATTAACGAGGTCAATCAGTATATTTCAAACGATCTTTATAAATTCAATTTTAATAACACAAGGACAGCGGATGAAGACAGCGCCCACAAGGAACAGAGAAAATCCGCCACCTACTATGCGATGTCCATCCACCACATCCCTGCCTTCGGGGTTGAGTCGTCAAAATACCTTCCCTCCACCGACCTTAAGGTATGGTTCCACAACCTGATAATCAACGCATTTATGAAGAGGTTCGGCATCATACCTCAATCACCCGGTCTGGCACTGGACAGCCCCAACCTAAAATACCTTGTTGTATCGATTAATGGAAAAACGCCCCTTGTCATAAAAAAGAATGAACATATCATTATCGGCATTGGTGATACCATCAATATTTCACATATCGAGGCCAACTATGAAAGGGGCCTCAGCCTGGACATATTAGATCATGGAGATTTAAACGATCTCAGAAAGGATTTTCAGATCTTTAAAGATACGGAGATCCTGATAAGGAGAGACAACAATATCTTCGGGGAGATCCCGGTAAGAGTTTTAAAAAATACTTCATCTGAATTAAATGACAAGGAGAGCCCTGCACCCGGCAGCGTAGATTCCTTTATAGTCGAAGCCCTGGGCCGCAGGCTCCTCCTCTTTGAAGGAGAAACCCTTGTGCTTGTCAAGGGCGACAAGATGAAAATCATTGATATATTTCCCTTCAACCTTTCAGGTGTTCAGGTCAATTTCAAGGGATTTGTAGGAGACAGGTTATTCAACACAGGAGAGGACAGGGGTTATGATGTTGATACCGCCAATGACCTGATGCAGAGATATTCCATAGATCAAAAGGGAGAGACATATCCGGTTGTAGCGTCTAAAGGAGATAATATCATAGGAGGTTTCAATGTAAGGTTGAAAGATCCGAGGCTGGCTTTTCTCTCTCTCAAGATAAACGGCGCTGAAAGAATCCTTCTTGGCGCTGAAGATTCCGTTACCTTGTCGGCTAATGACAGTATTTGCGTAGAAAAGATTGCCACCAATCTGTATAACAGCTCCGAAGTATCCATGAGCATCAACGGCAAAAAACTGGCGAATGGAGACTGCGATGAGATAGATGAACTCTGCACCCTGGATCATAATGAAATAAGTTTCCACAGCGGCTCTCTTATAATAGGGAAGGTATTTATTGATATAGAAGGAAACTAATTCTAAAAGACAGTCATGATCCATGTGTCGATCAGATCGTCAAATCTTTATGGTTATCAATTTTTTCCTGATGGCTCGATCTTCAGGACGCCTTCCCGGGGGTCGGATTTTTTTATTCTTACCGTTATATTCATCCCTGCCTTGAGGTCCCTTCCCTGTTCTCTCTTCATCTCCGTGACGTAAAGACAATCTCTCATTATTAGCCTGTACTTAGTCTTCATGACATCAAGTATTATGGCGGGGAATTCCCTGTCGATGCATCCCTGAAAATATTTCAGTATCCAGTAATTCATATGGTTTTTTTTGACGGTGTTCAGATCCTTAATCACCGGACTTACAGACAACCTTATCTTCTCAAGCTCTTCCTTGTTGTACAGGCTGCCCCCGTGAACAATAAAATGCTTCACCTGCCGCTGGCATACAAGATCAAAATATCTTCTTATGGGTGAAGTCAGGTTTGTATATACATCCAGCCCCAGCCCTGAATGCGGGTTCGGTTCTGAGTTTATAACAAGGGGCAAGAGTTTTCTCCTCTGCATAAAGACATAGTAGAGGTAGTCAGCCCCTTCCAGGGACAACCTCTCCGCAGGCTCCTTCTGACCCCTGAATAGTATTGGTATGTTATTGTCCCTGCAAAAGCGTGCAGCCAACCAGTTATAAAGTATCATCATCTCTGCAACCATCATGCGGGAAGGGGTCTCCTGGGAAATCATCTTTATGGATATCGATGCCTTTTCATCAAACTCAATAGAGGGATCTGGAAGAGAGAGAATCAGGGCGCCCTGTTCAATCCGTTTTTTTCTCAGGAGTTCGCCCAGCCTGTGCAGGTTTGAAAATACATCATCTCGATCGTAGATTTCATTGACGTCATCATAGGTCCAGTGCCTTCTGACTTTAATGATGCTTGGCGTTAAGCTGTAATCATCAAGGTTCCCTGACATGTCAAACCTTGCCAGCAGGGAGATTGCAGGCCTGTCCCTGCCCTCAAGCAGGCTGAAGGTGTCGTCCGATAAATGTTCCGGGAGCATGGGTATCAGCCTCTCCGGCAGATACAGGGAGGAGCCCCTCAAAAAGGCCTCCCTGTCAATAGGGCTGTCAGGAGGTATGCCCCCGGCGACATCGGCGATATGAATCCCCACATGGATATGGTCATCAAGAAATTCGATGCTCAAGGCATCGTCGAAATCCCTTGTGGTGGGTCCGTCAACAGTAAATACGGGCAGGTTTCTTAAATCCGCCCTCCCGCCGGCATCAATGCCGGACACCCTGAAGGACTCCTTAATCAGCTCATCATCAAAGGACCTTCTGATATTAAATCTATAAAGATCAACAGGCTCATCCTCCTCCCATACACCAAGCCTGACAAGAAGATCCCTGGCCTCCTCGATGCCTCTAATCCCTGCCCTTGAAAGCAGCTCTATACCGTCTTTTACGTTGGGCGAATCCTTCCCATGGACCGCAAGCTCAACAAGCATGTCAATAACCGATATATTGTCCGGTCCGGCCCTGCTAGGCCCTTTAAGAAGCGCCTCCTTAAGCCATGCGCTCCCCATATTAAGCCTTTCATCCTTCAACGCCTCTTCATCTCTTTGCCTTACCGTCTGTTCGACCTTTTTTTCGGCGCACGGGACAAACAACCCGTCCTTCATCTTGAAATAGAGTTTATCTTCAAACAGCGCCCTTACCAGTGCCGAGATATGGTCATCTGTCACATCCTCTCCGAAGCATAGCTGTGCCAGATACCTGTAGTCAAAGCTCTCATCCTCGCCGTTGATCAGTTCCCAAAGGTCTTTGACACGAATATCTTCCTTAAGTTTCTCCCTCAAAAGGTCAACCTGTTTAAGGCGGTGCAGTATATCCTCACGGCTGCCCTGTGGATCAATGGAGGAACCGGATACCAAAAGCACCCTTTTGGGAGAGATATTGAGCTGCTGGTTATGGGTTGTAAGCAGGTGGAGCTTGTTTCCCTTGTCCTGGATGCAGAGGGTGCAGTGTATCCTTCCCTGATCAATATATTCAATAATCTTGCCGTATGCCATGTCTGATATTGCTTTTCTAAAGGTTCTTTTCTAAGATTTAGTAGCAATAGATCAATAATAAGTCAACAAACCTCGGCAATGCCTGTGATAATATTGCCGGATTATTTGCTGTTGTCATTTTCTGTCGAACATGTAAAATCTTTTTCAAAAAGGAGCTGATTAATGAAAAAAACCGTATTTCAAGACCGGCTGTCTATCTTAAGACAAGGCCTTACATCCGGATCCCCAGACACACTTTGGATTGTTCAGCCTGAGAACAGGAGGTATCTGTCAGGTTTCAAGGCCTCAGACACCCAGCTCAATGAATCATCCGGATCGCTTCTCATTAACAAAAAAAGGGCAATTCTGATTACCGACTCACGTTATACAATCGAGGCTCAAGAACAGGCCCGGGATTTCGAGATAATAACCCTTAAAAAAGACCTTGACACCGAACTGTGCCGGCTGCTCGGACAGATTAAAACAAGGGTCCTGGGGTTTGAAGGGGATCATCTCACCTGGGAACAGCACCGGCGATTTTCAAAACAGATTAAAAAACTTAAATCACCTGTCCGTATGACGCCCATGGACGGTTCCATCGGAAGGATGAGAGAGGTGAAGGACCGGGAAGAATTAAAGTCCATGAAGGCGGCAGCGGACATAATGTCCGCGGTATTGGACGAGGTCTTACACGGCCTAAGGCCGGGCCGAACAGAGATTGAGGTGGCAAGGGAGATAGAGGAGCTCGCCCGTGATGCCGGCGCCGAGGGCATGGCCTTCCCGCCTATTGTCGCATCAGGTCCTAATGCCGCCCTTCCCCATGCAACACCATCACAAAGGAGAATAGGTCCGAGAGATCCTATTATATTCGATATAGGCGCCAGGCTGAACGGGTATTGCAGCGATATGACCAGGACCGTTTTTCTTGAGCCTCCCGTACCCATGTTTAAAAAGATATACGGAATCGTCCGTCGAGCCCAGCTCGCTGCCCTTGAATATGTCCGCCCGGGCGAAAAAAGCACAAAGGCCGACTCCATTGCCAGGGACATTATCAGGCAAGCGGGTTTCGGGGATTATTTCGGGCATTCGCTGGGTCACAGTGTGGGTCTGGCAACCCATGAGACCCCCAGGCTCAGCCCCAAAAATCCCGTAACACTCGAGGAAGGCATGGTCGTAACGGTTGAGCCCGGCATATATATCCCTGGGAAAGGCGGGGTAAGACTTGAGGAGATGGTGGTTATTGAAAGGCATGGCCCCAGGATCCTGACAGAAAACGACAATTATTATGACTTTTAAAAAAGACAATATAAATCTCCTTGCGGACCGGTTTATTAACCACCTCAGGGTGGAAAGGGGACTTGCGGACAATACCATACAGTCCTACAGCAGGGACCTGATCAGGTTTCTGGGACACCTTGAAAAAAAGGGGCTCTCTCCGGTCAATACAACAAGAAATGACGTAACCGACTATATTGAATCACTTGAGGGGACCCTTTCCTTGAGGAGCATTTCAAGGGCCGTCTCCGCGCTTAAGATGTTTTTCAGGTTTCTTATAAACGAAGGGAAATTGACGGAGAGCCCCACAAGGCTTATCGATTCCATAAAGCTGCCTCGGAGGCTTCCCGGCGTCCTTTCCGGGGAGGAGGTGGACCTGCTCCTTAACGGACCGGACCCCTCAAACAGCCTCGGGATAAGGGACATGGCCATGCTCGAGCTGCTCTATGCAACCGGCCTCAGGGTGTCGGAGCTGACAGGCCTTAGGATGGTAAATATCAATCTTGAGGCGGGTTTTGTCAGGACCATAGGCAAGGGGACCAAGGAACGCATCGTCCCCATGGGAGAAAAGGCAAGGGATGCGCTTAGAGCCTACATTCATGACGGCAGACCCGGGTTGTTAAAGGGCAGGAACTCCCCGGTCCTTTTTTTAAATTCCAGGGGCAGGCAGATGACCCGCCAGGGTTTCTGGAAGATCATAAAAAATTATGGTATAATTGCCGGCATTAAAAAACGGATCACGCCCCACAGCCTTAGACATTCCTTTGCGAGCCATCTCCTTGAGGGCGGTGCAGACCTCAGATCCGTCCAGGTTATGCTGGGGCACGCGGATATCTCAACCACGCAGATATACACACACGTGACCGGAGAGCGGTTGAAACAGGTGCACGAAAAATTTCATCCGAGACCATAGACCGCCATTGCCTGAGAAGGTAAGGGGTACAAAGATGATCAGCGAAGAAAAAACAAAGATGGAAAAGGAGATTGAAAGATTAAAGAGCAATCTCGTATCAAAAAGAAAAGAGATAAAAATAATTAAAACCACGAACCTCTTCATGGAGACCCTTTTTAACGGGATCAGTGAAGAGATAATGGTAATCGACAATGATTTTAATATCATTGACGTAAATAAGGCCTTTCTGGAGAGATGCGGGCTTAAAAAACCGGATGTCATAGGCAGGAAGTGCGGTTCAATCAAAGAACGTCCCTGGGCGCCCTGCGCCCGTGGGGATATCATTTGCCCTGTCGAGCATGCCGCCAAGAGCGGCGAGACGGTCCAGCTCTCCCATCTTTATAAGGATCCTGAATCCGGTGGAACAAAAGAATTTACAACGATTGTTTATCCGCTTAAGGATGAGGGCAGTGATATTAAATATTTCCTTGAGATCTCCCGAGATGTTACGGAATACCGTCATCTTATAATGAAACTTCAGCGCTCGGAAAAGAGATTTAGGGCCATACTTGATACTGCTACCGATGCCATAATAAGCCTTGATGAAAATCATGAAATCATCCTGTTCAATGACGCGGCACAGAGGATATTCGGGTATTCCGGGAAGGAGGTCCTTGGCAGGGACCTGCGTTTGCTTATCCCATCTCAACACAATAAGAATAACAAGAATATCAGGAGGTTTCTCGAGAAAAAGGATTCCGATATCTTTGGAAAGACCATTTCCCTGAAGGGCGCCCGCAATGGAGGAGAGATCTTCCCCATTGAACTCAGCCTCTCTTTTATGGAACTGGAAGAAAGTGTCTTATATACAGCCATTATAAGGGACACAACCGAACAGGAAAAAATAAAGAGCAAGATGCTGCATTCGGAGCGCTTAGCGGCGGTAGGCCGGGCAGTGGCGCATGTCGCCCATGAGATAAAAAATCCGCTCATGATAATCGGCGGATTTTCGTCTCAGATAAAATCACACCTGGAGAATGAAAAGGACAGACACAAACTGGACATGGTTCTTGAAGAGGTTGCAAGGCTTGAAAGGATGGTTGCGGATCTTGGAGATTTAACAAGGGAATACAAGCTCGTAAAAAGGCCCGCGCATTTAAATTCGGTTATAAATGATGTGATACAGATAATGACAGGGGCCTGCGACCAGGAGAGGTATATATTCAAAAAAAAGTTGTCTGAAGAGATTGAAGAGATTGAATGCGACCCTGACAAACTCAAGCAGGTCTTTATAAATATCATTTCCAATGGTATTGAAGCCATGCAGTCCGGAGGCTCTATCTTCATTTCAACAGAGATAATATCAAACGGCGTTGAAATACGTATTGCTGATGAGGGAATAGGCATAGACCCGGACAAACTTCAAAACCTGTTTGTGCCTTTTTATACCACCAGAAATCATGGGTGGGGGCTGGGCCTGCCGATCTCCTATAAACTGATAGAGGCCCACAACGGAGATATATGGGCATTAAGCACCCCGGGCAAGGGCACCACATTTGTTATACAACTCCCTTCTTCATGATAATAAAAAATTTATTGACTGATATGATATTCAATGTTATAAATTAAAGATTATCGCGGGGTGGAGCAGTCTGGTAGCTCGTCGGGCTCATAACCCGAAGGTCGTTGGTTCGAATCCAGCCCCCGCTACCAATGATATCACAAGGTTACAGGCTTTTGCTTGTAGCCTTT
>JAFGIC010000361.1 GCA_016929815.1 Deltaproteobacteria bacterium | reverse complement strand
GTGAAAATATACATACAGGGGATGAGGCCTGAGATTTGAGAGGTTGTCCGATGCCATCTTTTTCAGGGCGCTTACAAACGGCCCGATAGTGTTCATTATCCTGAATACATAATCATCCGCCTCCCTTTCATGCCTTCTGGATATTGCCATGCCCATGGGAGAAAGAAAAAATCCCAAAGGTTCAAGGATAATCTCTGTCAGGAATATCCCCACATAGGGGTGAATGGATCGGAAACCGAAGCTCTCGTAAAGAAGGCCCCATTCTATGGCCCTAGAGACGATGAAGAAAAGAATAAAGGACACTATGGCTGTCATAAAAATCATCTTTTTTATATGCCCATGTTTCAGATGCCCGATTTCATGGGCCAGGACAGACAGGATCTCATCCCTGTTGTGTGAGGCTATAAGGGTGTCATAAAGTACGATTCTCTTGGTTCTGCCGAGGCCTGTGAAATATGCGTTTGTATGCCTGCTCCTTTTGCCTGCGTCCATCTGGAATATATCCTTTACGCGAAGCCCCTCCTTTTCCGCCAGGTTCCTTATGGCGGTCTCAAGCTCCGTGTCTTTGACCGGTTCGAACTTATTAAAGATGGGGGCGATCAGGGTCGGATACAGCACGGTCATCAGCAGCTGGAAGGAGATGAAGAATAACCATGCCCATATCCACCATGTGTTTCCGGTATGTTTTATCATAAAAAGAAGGATGGACAGCAGCATAGAAAAGATGATGACGGTGATAATCATCGATTTAATATGATCGATTATCCAGGTCCCCAATGTATTGGTATTAAAACCGTATCTTTCTTCAATCCTGAAGGTGTGGCAGTAATCAAAGGGTATTTCAATAAGGAAACCTATAAGCCATGGAAATGCGAAAAAGAGCAGAGCGGCGGGAATATAATGCCATTCGTCAACTGTTTCCAGGAACCAGGGCAGCACCCCGGAAAGGATAATAATGAGGAATACTGCCTTTGTGACGGTGGTGCTCAATACCCCGAGATATGTATTGGCCCTTGTATATCCTTCCATCTTCGAAAGCCTTTTTTTGTCGATCAGGCCCTCAAACCCTTCAGGGATCTCTCCGTTGAATTTTTTCAGGTGGGCTGCGTTCACGAGATCGATTATGATATCCGTGATTAAGCTTATTGCGTATATGAATAAATAGGCCGTCAGAAAATTGTTGATACTTATCATGGTTTCATCTTAAAATTAAAAAAAAGGTGATAAAAGGTTCCGATATGGATAATAAGTTATATATCGTAATGGTTGGCCTGCCTGCAAGAGGAAAATCCACTACGGCAAACAAGATAAAGGAAGACCTGCGGCACGATTCCGTAAGGGTGAAGATCTTTAATAACGGCGATCTTCGGAGGAAAATGGTTAACAACAATACATCCATTGCCGAGTTTTTTAACCCGAAAAACAGGGAGGGTTTCGAAATAAGGGAAAGGATAGCGGAGATCAATCTTGAAAGTGCAAGGAACTATCTGAAGACGGGCGGTGATGTGGCAATCCTTGACGCCACCAACGCGAGCAAGCAGAGAAGAGACAAAATCAGGTCCATACTTAACGATCACCCGATACTGTTTATCGAATGCGTTAATGATGATGAAGAGATCCTGAATGCGAGTGTATTAAGAAAGATCGAGACGCCCGAATTCAGCCACCTTTCTGTAGAAGAGGCCATCCGTAATTTTAATAAGAGGATATCATATTACACGCCGATTTATAGGCCTTTGAAGGATGAGCCCAATTTTATCAGGATAAATTCACTCCATAAAACCGTAATTCGGGAAGAAGTAAAGAACGGTGTGCCCTATTACGACCAGATAAGGGATTTTCTGGTCACTGACTCCATTCATCATCTCTATCTTATAAGGCATGGGGAGACATTCTTTAATATTGAAAACAGGATAGGAGGCGATTCCGATCTGACCGAAAAGGGGCTTTCGCAGGCAAGGGATCTGGCGGAATATTTCAGCAATAGGGAGATCCCGCTGATATTCACAAGCCAGAAAAAAAGGACCATTCAGACAGCAGAACCTATCAGTGCCAGGCAGAAGAAATGCACGATCATTCCCTTGGCGGAATTTAACGAGATAGACAGCGGCATTTGCGAAAGCATGAGCTACAGCGAGATCAGGGAAAAATATCCTCCCATTTACGCGGCAAGGAAGAAGGACAAGTACCATTACAGTTACCCGGAAGGGGAGGGATACGCGAGTATGAAGGAGAGGATTGACCATGGCATAAACAAGGTATTGTATCTCAGCGATTCCTCAAGCAATATAATGATAATAGGCCACAGGGCGGTCAACCGGATGATCCTCTCTCATTTCCTCTTCCGAAGAGAGGAGGACGTGCCTTATATATACATCCCGCAGGACAAGTTCTATTATATCTCCGTTACTCAGAACAGAAAGTTTTTCCAGCTGAAGAAATATAAATGAAAAAAGTATTTAAACGCATCCTTTTCCTTCAGTTGCCCAGGCTTGAAAACTCAAACAGCGATGAAGAGGAAAATATACCCCTGGCGGGTTTTTATCTGGCCGATTCCCTGAAACACGCCGATATGGGATATGACTATGCCTTCAGGTTCCTGAATCCGGATGAAGAATCCCTGGACGATGCGCATATTCTTGATCTTATCGCCGCATGGGAACCGGATGCAGTCTGCGCGACGCTTTATCTCTGGAATGTGGAGCGCAGCCTCAGCATCCTGAAGCGATTAAAGATAAGATGTCCTGATACGGGGATCATATGCGGTGGCCCGGAGACAGCCGCCGATCATCCTTTCCTTTTTAAAGAGCCGATTGCAGATGCCGTGGTTGTCGGCGAAGGAGAACGTCTCCTGCCCGGGATGCTGAGCTGCCTGCAAAAAGGCGAGAGGCCCGATTACAGGCAGGTCGCATGGAAG
>JAFGIC010000360.1 GCA_016929815.1 Deltaproteobacteria bacterium | reverse complement strand
CTCCCTGATTCACCATCAAGATATCATCTGTCACTCGACAGGCCCATGGCCCTGAGCAAAGTCGAAGGGCGGCGTTGACGTTCGGTTGAGCTCACGTCGAAGCCTTCGATCGCTTCCCTTGTTCTACCCTGAGGCCTTTCGGAAGTCATGCGGCGTATTTCATTCCTTGACGGTGAATTAGGAATATAGTTTTTCATTGCCTTTATCATATTATCGCATTATAAACTTTTTGAGAAAAGGACCGTTAATTCAAAACTCCGGAAATATCCGGTTAATGATAAATTAAAACAATATTAAAGTCATGAAAGAGATTATTGATTGGCTTCTTCAAATGGAACACCTGGCTGGCAACCTTTATCTGATACTTGCTGACAGGTTCTTGGAGGACGAGGAGTTCAGCAGATTTCCATCCGACCTGGCAAGGGATGAGAAGAGTCATCTTCAAATTATAAGAACCGCCAAACACCGCCTATTAATGGAAAAGGGGGAAAGATCGGAAATAACAGTCGATCAAAGTGTAAAGGATCGGATTGAAACACCATTGCGGGATATTTATGAACGCGTGCTTTCTTCCCAAAAAATCACCAGAAATAATGCCTTAAAGATCGTTGTAAAGGTGGAATTCGCGGAATTTAATCCTATCTTTCTTTATACCGTGAACTCCTTAAAAAAGAATGAAAATGACGGGCATCGATTTTTTCAAAAAGGCCATTGAGAGAGGGCGCGATATCGCAAGATATTTCCTCTTTTATTCCCGTCATATTACACCGGATATAAAGGAGTTCTTTAACAGATATCATCTGAAATACCTGAAAATACCCTTCGGTATTAATAAGCTTCATAACGCTGTACGGGATATTTTAAATAGTGCCTAAGCCGCGATTACGATGTTCTCATGAGAATAGCTATTAGCTGATTACCGGGTTTTTTAACAGGGGACTGAATCATTCTGAACTCTTCTGATAAGGCCCAGGAGAAAGGCGGCCGTTATCAGGGCCGCGGCACACGCCCCGAAAGCGATAAAATAATCACCACTCACATCAAAAATGAATCCGCCGATAGCCGGACCGATCGCCGCCCCCAAGGCCCACCCACCCGATATCATTCCCATGATTATCCCCAGCCGGCCCGTACCGAAAATATCTCCGATAACAGCTGTGATTATCGCGCCTACCCCTCCCCACAGGAAGCCATAAACAATTGCAAAAATGTAAAGCATCCATAATTGGGATGAACCCATGAGCCAGAGCAGAGATCCGAACTGGATAAGGGCGCAGATAATCCCTAAGCTTTTTCTACCGAAAATATCCGATATTTTCCCGATTAACAATCGTCCCGGGATATTCGAGATTCCCATCAGGCTGAGTATATATGAGGCTTCCATTGGTGAAATACCTGTGCCAACGGCATAGGGGATAACGTGGACAAATATCATATGGAGACTGAGTGATAGGGAAAGCCAGATAAAACCTAAAAACCAGAACTGATTCATTCTCAATGCCCGGCCCAATGAAATGCCGTGGGTTTGATTATTCACGTCTTTTTTTTGATATTCCTCTTGCCGTGACCCGGCCTTTACACCATCCGGAAAAAGAGCCAGATCTCCGGGCTCCTTTACAAGAAAAAGGGAGGCAGCGACAATACCTATCCATGCGATACCCCCCAGGACAATAAATGCCGTTCGCCAATCGAAATTTGAAATCAGGTAAGTGGCAAGGGGAGCGAAAACAATTGCCCCTACTCCTCCTCCGGAGGAAGTAATCCCAACCACGAAACCCCTTTTCTTAATAAACCATCTTGAAGCCGTGGTGTTTATAACGCCATATATGGGACCGGTTCCCAATGAAAGCAACAGGCTGTAAGTTATAAACAACTGCCATGAGGACTGGACCAGGCTTGTAAAAAGGAGGCTCAGACCGGTGAATGTGCCCATGAATATCCCTATTTTTCTGGGTCCGTATTTATCCATGGCCCATCCGCCAAAAACAGCCATGAGGGAACAAAGAACCATATAAATGGAAAAAATGCTTGAAGTCGCGGCCCTGGACATGGCGAAATTTGTCTCTATGGATTCTAAAAATACCCCGAAGGAATAACGCATCCCGATTCCGATCACACTGACAACAAAACCGGCTCCGGCTATAATCCATCCATAGAAGATTTTATTTCTCATCAACATATGATTATGATGTGACCTGCTTGCTTCTCAAACGGGGAGGGAGAACCAACACCTTCCGCAGACCTTCTTTTAATGAAATCGAGTTCTTCGACCTTGTCCGCGATTATGACTTTCAGTATGGATATTACAGTCTGGTTAACAGGGAATGTAACGCTGCCCTGCCGGCAGATTACCTGGGCGGCCCGCTCATATTTTTTATCAATTGACAACTCAGTCGTCATCTCGTTCACTCGATTTCTTTCTTATTCCTTCTTTCTTTTTAGGGCCATGGCAATCTTCTCTGGCGTAACGGGCTGTTCCTTGAACCATATGCCCGTCGCGTCGTGAATAGCGCTCACAACCGAAGGCGGGGCGCTCACAGTGGAACCTTCCGACGCCTCCTTTGCCCCATATGGCCCGCTTGTGTCTTCGGTAATTATGTCTATAACTTCTATATTCGGCACATCCAGGGAAAGGGGCATCTTATAGTCCGCGAGATTGGCGTTCAGGGTCTTTCCATGGTCCATGACGAATTTTTCATACATGGCCTGCCCCATCCCCTGAATGGCCCCGCCCTCGTTCTGTGCCTCAACATTAACGGGATTAAGGGGCTTTCCGCAGTCGTGGGCTATGACCATATCCGTACATTTCACGAATCCTGTCTCCATGTCCACATCCACCTCCGTCATGTGTGAGGTGAAGCTGTAGGAGGTACCTGAATCCCCGATCCCCTTATCAAAGTCATACAATCCGACCCCGTACTGTGAGTATCCCTTTCCCACAATCACGGCCCCCGATCCCGAGTAACAGGCGACCTGCGCCAGTTTTCTGAAGGGCATAGACTTCTCGGGGGAATCCTTAACGTATACCTGCCGGTTCTCAAATACCAACTCATCCGGATCTACCCCCAATCTCTCGGCCGCGACCCTGGCAAGTTGCATTTTAACGTCCCGGGCCGCCTTCTGGGCCGCTTCACCTGCCAGAACGGTAACCCTGCTTCCGTAACTGCCCGCGTCACAGGGTGTGAGTGCGGTATCGACCCTCTTGATATCCACATCTTCCATGGTCAGTCCTAACTCCTCGGCGATAATCTGGACCAATACGGTAT
>JAFGIC010000359.1 GCA_016929815.1 Deltaproteobacteria bacterium | reverse complement strand
ACCCTTGACCCCTTGAACCCTTGACCCCTTGACCCCTTGAACCCTGTTTTTTATATCACATCTCCGCCGTAATATTGAAGGCCTCGTGTATGGCGGCTACAAGGTTGCGCGGTCTTACACAGTCTCCGATAATATGGAATTCCCTTGCAATGACCCTGAATTCCTCAGCCTTTTCACGTAGCGCCCTCATGCCAAGGGACAATACAACCGTATCAGAGTGAAATTCGACCTTGCTTCCTTTACTGTCGGCTACCAGAACACCCTTATCTGTTACCTCTTTAAGTCTTACCTCTGTTCTGAATTGAACGTTTCCTTCATGAAGCATTTCCAGAAGCTTTATCCTCGATACGATACCCGTATCCCCTGCTATATCCTCCTCTTTGATCATGTCTATTATCGTGACATCCTTCCCTTCCATGCTCAGCATAAGTGCGGTCTCACAACCGGTCAGACCGGCGCCTGCAACCACCACTGTCTCCCCTGTTGAAGCCCTGCCCGTGTCAACATCACCTGCCCAGACGACATTTTTGCCTTTTATACCCGGGATATCCGGTACAACCGGCTCAGCTCCCATGGCCATTATAAGGACATCCGGCCTGTCTCCCCTTATGGAATCCATCGTGGCCATGGTCCCCAGCCGAATCTGAGCGCCTGAATTAAGGGTCTTCCTGACCATCCATTCCATGAATCTTTTCATGTCATGCTTAAAGGACGGAGAAGCCGCGATGCGAAGGATGCCGCCAAGTTCATCCCTTTTTTCATAGAGGATTACATCGTGCCCCCTTGAAGAGGCGGTTATGGCAGCCTCCATGCCTGCGGGACCTCCTCCGACTATCACGACCTTCTTCTTTTTTAAAGGCATGGGTACGCACCTGTACTCCATTTCTCTCCCCGCAACGGGGTTTACCGCACACCTTACAGGAAAGAAATCCTTTGGCCTCTCCCCGCAGAAATTGCAGCGAAGACATGGCCTTATGTCATCCTCCAGCCCTCGCATAGTCTTATTTACAAGTTCCGGGTCCGCGATATGCGCCCGGCCCATGGCAACCATATCCGCCTTTCCCTCCCTGACAATCCCGTCGGCCGTCTTAAGGTCAGGTATGGAACCTACGGCAGTGACAGGCATATTGAGCGCCTCTTTGATCCTGTGTGCCCTGTGGAGATTGTAGGCATGTGGAAACAGGTAAGGCTGGGCCATAGGGGCAAGATGCCTGGGATCCCCGATCATGCCCCCTACCGAAACGTTGATCAGATCTATTTTTTCCCTTATCAGTTTAAGAAAATTTATCGTCTCATCCTCATTCATACCGCCGGGTACAAACTCATCCGCGCTTATCCTGTACTCCAGGGCGAGCCTGTCTCCAACCTTTTTTCTTATGGCAGTTAAAAGCTCGATGACAAATCTTGCCCTGTTCTCAAGGCTGCCGCCGTAGCGATCGGTCCTTTTGTTCGAATAGAGAGACACGAACTGGCTAAGGAGCTGGCCGTGACCTCCATGCACCGTAACGATCTCAAATCCGGCCTTCACGCAGCGGAAGGCCGCCGCGGCAAAATGATCTATAACCTCATCTATCATTGCCTGATCCATCTCCGTTACAGGATTAGGCGCCCTCCCCTGCATCAGCGCCGCCATCTCTTCGATCTTGGACGGAATCGGCGAGGGGCCTATGGGATATTTCCCGTTCAGAACGCCGGGCGGAGAAAGCCTGCCTGAATGGTCCAGCTCTATGGAGATCTTTGCCCCGTATTTCTGAACAGCCTCCGCCAGGGTGGCAAGACCTCCTATGCACCTGTCATCCCCCAGATTCAGCTGTCCGAAGTGGGCATGTGCATATTCAAAATCCACCGCGGAATCCCCGATTGTCACCATCCCTGCCCCTCCCCTTGCAAAGGACCCGTAAAACTCTATCATCTCTCTCGTCACATAGCCGTCAGGGGTTGCCATGCACGACAGCATGGGGGGGACCTGAATCCTGTTTTTTATCTCAACGTCCCCTAATCTGAATGGTGAAAAGATATATTCGTATTTTTTTTGCAATTTAAAAGCCTCCGTTAAAAAACCATTGAAAAAAATAATCAAACAGGGTATGAGTCCCTATCATTTCATAAAATGTTTTCTTGAGGAGTTTAGCATGAAAGTCATACATGAATATTTTTTATGTGATGCATGTAATTGCAAGGATTTTATACGCATATACAACTTTTCTTTAAAATTTCATAATATCAATTTTTCCGATGAACTTGTTTACGACAGGATAACGGACGAGATATACCAGTGCGCCAACTGTAAAAAAACCTTTACAAAAGATCAGATAGAAGAAGGCATACAGGCTATTAAGTTAAAGAATAAAAACAGGATACAGGAATAACCGTTAAGGCACCCGTATCCCCGGACATCTTAAAATAGAATCTCAAGCTCATTCCTGTTTTCCGGAAACCTCTCTCTGGTAAAACTGGAATTTAACCTTCCCTATCTCTATAGTATCAAAATCCTTAAGCGCCACGCTGTCCTTTACCACCTCGCCGTTCACCTTGATCTTGGCGCCCATGGTGGTTATTACATAACCGGAAGGTCTTCTGCTGATTGTGGCCGCAGTGGCCGGCATGAACAGTCCGCCGAGCTGTATCTCCGAGGTTTCAGCCTTGCCTATCTTGGTAAGCTTCTTTTTTAATTCAACCTCTCCCTCTGCCCCTTCAATGAAACTTATCACACCTATCTTGCCCGGCGACTCCGTTGTCTGAGCGCCTTCCTTCTGCTTTGCCAGCAATTCCTTCTGTTTGGCCGTATCGAGCATCATAGTCCTGTCAAGATCGGATTTTTGTGAGGCGGCCTTACCCTCTCCTCCCTCAACGCCCGCGCCTACAAACAGGATTACATGCTTGCCGACGATGATATTGTCACCGTGAGACAGCTTGTGAGACACGATTCTTTTATCATTTATGAAGGTGCCGTTTGTGCTTTGCAGATCCGTCAGGATAAAATCGTTTCCGGCAGCATCGATCCTTGCATGATAACCTGATACGGCAAGGTTGTTTATCTGTATAGTGTTATCTTCATTGCGTCCGATAGTAACGCTCTCCTTCATGAGGGCATATTCCTTCACTACCTGTTTATTGAACATCAAGACAAGCCTTGCCATGGTCTCCTCCATATT
>JAFGIC010000358.1 GCA_016929815.1 Deltaproteobacteria bacterium | reverse complement strand
TGCATGGCATCCTGGAGGGCCATGGAACACAGCATCGCGTCCGTGGGGGATCGGAATGTAATGAGCAGGGCGTCGCCGATAGTCTTGATCAGTCTTCCCTTATAGCATTTAATAAGGGGCAGCAGTGTGCTGCCGAAGGCCTGCAATAGGCGGGCGTTTTCAACGCGCGACTGCCGGCTGGTGGTTGCGGTAAAACCGGCAATGTCCACAAAAAGGATTGTGAGATTTTCGGTTTTTATCATGAATGACGCGGCCCGATTTAATGATAAAATTCACTTTTTTTATAAATAAGTATAGGGGTTTAATCTCGGTGTGTCAATATCGATTTCCCTGTTGTTTTACCCGATATGGGGAATGCTGTTGCCCTATTCTGCAGGTTTTATCGTTTTACCGTCATCATCAAAGTTGATCTCTGTTGATGAAAACCTGTTAAGCCAGTATCTCCAGACATTACCGTTCAAATCAGGAGTCTTGTGTTCAGGAGGATAGCCATAGGCGACTATCACCGCCTTTTTAGTCATTCCCACCATGATAAGCCCCTCGTTTATTCCATCAATATCAGTCTGGCTCATCCCCTTTGTAAGCTCCAGAAAGTCTTTTTCCGAGAACATCATCCGTGCATAATCAGTAGGCCTCTTGCCGGGATGAAATTTGGCGTTGAAATTGACGGTGTATCTCCTTTTATCATCAACTGTAACAAAGTAGATCTGTGATTCTTTAACCATGATACTGCTTACCTCTGTTCCAGCCGGTATCATGATACCTGTCTTATAATTAATGGCCCACATGGCGTCTTCCTTGCCCAGCTCGTACCACATATTATATGCCGTATATGTCTTTTCGCCGGCAGCAGGATTTATATAATAGGAATCCGACCCGCACCCAAACAAAATAAGCATCAAAGTAGAGATTAATGCGAAATTTATCATTGATAGCTTTATTTTCATGACTGTTTCTCCCTAATAATTCGTTGATTCCGTATATATTTATAAGAAATATGATTTTTATGCAAGACCCTAACCGGATATTGCCCTTATGAGAGTGGCCGCGCAGCGTCAAACAGCTGGCTTGACATCCGGTCTCCTCTTCCCTATGGATCCCTGTTAAAAATAACGGCCCAGCATTAATAAAGCGGAATTAACCCCCCTGTTGTCTTTATAAAGATCACCGTTAGATATATGATGGAGCCTGAAGCACAGGAAATATGCATCCCCTGAACCGGCCCCGAACTCCATGCCGATTCCCACCTGAGGATTGAAATTTATTTTCAACCCCTGCCCCTCAACCCTGAAATCCGTGTAGATAATCCCTATGCCTCCCTCAATATAGGGTTTAATAACATCATCCTTAAGAAGATCCGGATAAAAGAGGGCAAACATGTTAATGGATGTCATAAAACTCGCGCCTCTTTCTTTTGCCGCCCCGATATTATATTCCACCTTGAACCTCAGGGGCTCAGGCGCACTGTGATGCCATATCCTTTCGTAGTCAAACAGGACAAACCCGGAGAGCATGTAAAAATAAATATCGCCGACAGGGTCATAGCTGTTGCCGATAACTGCTCCAAGCCCGTACCTCTTATTTACATTGTCTCCATTTATCTCTTCACCCCGGGACTCCACTGGGTATAGTATTAATACTAAGATAAATATGGATATTGAAAAAAATACAGAAAATATATTTTGCCTTGAGATATTCATGACATATATTTTTATATCGGCATAAGGGTTATCATTCCAAATTCATGATCCTTTGCCAGCTTAAGGCATATTATGCTACCGCCGGTCATGGGGGAGGCCTGCCTGACAATCTTATACCTCCCCTGATCCGCGACTGATTCGGGCGACGAAAATATCCTCTTCTCCCGGATGCACAGGGCGGCGACTGCCATATCAAAGGCAGTCCCGATAGGGAGACTTCCATAGATCGGGGAATAGCACGCGGCGTGAATCCCCCAGGGGATAAAATGGCCGTATAAGGCGTCACAGCCTTTGTGTCCGTCGGCGCCCAGGATATACAGCGCATCTTCTGAAACATCGATTTCCCTGTCCTTCATCCTGCCTGTACGAACATCAGCAACATATCCGTACCTTGAATGATCCGTTTTATCCCTTGACAGGAGAAAAAATGCGGAACCCTCTCCCGGCACTGCACTCTGAAGGCCATGAGATAAAGGCCTCATGGTCCCGTCGGCAGCCTCCCCGAAAAAACGTTTCCAGCAGTACCCGAGGACATCGCAATATTCATCCACCGCGCCGAACAGGACCTGATCAACGCGCCCTTCGCTAAGCCACTGACAGGCGCTCATGAGGGCCGAGGGAACCGACATCTCAAACTGGCTTACTGTGAGGCAGGGCCCTCCAAGCTTCAGTAAAATTGTTATATGGCCGGCGGCTGAGTTGTGCACGGAATTGGAAAAAAGGGTCGGCGACGCGCAGGCATCGCCGTCGTTGATTAAAGAGTCCAGAAAGGAAAAGGTGGTCTGTGAGGCCCCGTAGCCGGAACACACAATGAGCCCGGTTCTTTTCCCTGCCAAAAGAGGCATGCCCGCATCCTGCAGGGCAAGGTATGCCCCCAGGATGGCCAGCTGGGAAAAGCGGTCAATCCTGCGAAGCGCCCTTTTCTGGACAAAGTCCTCAAGCCGCGATGTGTCCGCGGGGAATGTGTAGCCCAGACCCTTGTCCGACGCCTTTACAGGGGATGAGCCATTATCAAGGCACGTAATCAGGTCTTTAGTTCCGGCGCCAAAACCGCCTACAACGCCGATTCCGTTAATATATATCTCCATATCTACCCCCTGTCCAGGCCCAGCACCAGGACCGCGTTGTGGCCCCCGAAGGCCAGTGAATCGGAGATAGCAACACCCTGTGAGATCCTTGTATTCTCAACAACAGGGGATATACCCAGTTCAGGATCGGGCGATATAAAACCGGCATTGGCAGGGATCATCCCTGACTCCAGGCATGCAACCGTAAAGGCCGCTTCAATAGCGCCTGCTGCCCCCAGGGCATGCCCCGTGTAACCCTTGGTGGAAAAGAAAGGCGCCTCATGGAGCATCTCCCTCAGCACCATGGCCTCTGTCCTGTCATTATCCCTTGTGGCAGTGCCGTGGGCGTTTATAAAGGCAATATCCCCGGCAGCCTTTCCGCTCTCCATAAGGGCGTCCGTCATGGCGTTTCTCAGGCCCTTTCCCTCCGGGCTCGGAGCAGTCAGGTGATACCCGTCACTGGCCGAGCCGTATCCGAGGACAAAGGCCCTGGCCTTCATTTTCTCTTCCTTAATTACCCTGTCGGCTGCAAGTATCAGGACGGCAGCGCCCTCCCCGAGATTGAGCCCCTTGCGGTCCCTGTCAAAGGGACGACAGGGCGAGCTGTCGGCAATCATCAGAGATATGAAACCGTTGTATGTGACACGGCATAATTCATCCGCGCCGCCTGCGATGACCATATCGCATATCCCGGACCTTATCCATGAGGCGCCTACGCCTATGGCATCAGTGCCTGATGAACAGGCGTTGACTACAGTCTGACAGGGCCCGTTGAGTCGGAATTCGCGGGCAATCACGGATGCGGGATTGCCCGCAAGAAACCTTTCTATTATCTTCATATCAGGGTGCATGCCGTTGCGGTAATCCCTGTAAAATTCCTCATTATTCATGGCGCTGCCCACGGTTGTTCCCATACATACACCGACCTTCAGGCCGGTTGTCTGTCCGGGATCAAGTCCTGCATCCCTCAAGGCCTCAAGGGCAGCGGCAATGCCAAGCCTGCATGTGCGGGAGATATCTATATGCTGGGGGGAATACTCGGATAATGGATCGTCAAGAACTTCAAAGACCGGATAGGGCGCCGGGTGGCCGCTGGAAAATCGCACAGGCGGGGCAGCGCGGCGTTTCCCCGTGTAAAGAGAGGCCATGTTTTCCTTCATGGACATCCCCGCGGCGCTTAAACAGCCTATCCCTGTAATTGCCACCGGGGCGTTTTTTCTCATGACTGCCGTCGTTCCTTAATAAAGGAGGCAAGTGAGTTAATAGACTGAAAGGCAACGCGGCCTTCGTCCATATCCTTTATCTCTACATTAAAGTGTTTCTGAATGATGACCACCAGTTCAACGGCGTCAAGGGAATCCAATCCCAATCCCTCGCCGAACAGAGGCGCGTCATCCTCAATCTGGTCCCATGTTATATCTTCAAGAAACAGGTCCTTTACAATTATCTTTTTCAGCTCTTCGTTAAGATTCATCAAATCAGATCCCCGGTTTTTAATTTAACTAAAACCTTTTCCACATATCATAGAAATTAAAGAATTGAAAGGGATATTCCATTGTAAAATCTTCCAGGGCGCGCACATATTCTTCCATATACGGCAAAAAATGGTCCCCGGTTCTGCCCAGCCCCTCGGGCACGCGAATGACCCTCGCCAGTCTCAAGCCATACCCGGTTGGTCCGGTTTTGAAAGGTAAAAGGACAACCACAGGCGCCCCTGAGGTTGATGCGATCTTCATCGCGCTGAAGGGAAAGAGGGCATCTTCACCCAGAAACCTGATGCTCAGGGTGTTTTTAAGGTTGCCGAAGAGCCGGTCTCCCATCATGCAGAGGATCTCCCCCTTTTTTAAGGCATCGGTCATTTCCAGTGTGCCTCCCAGGAAACCTTCAGGATCTATAATCCTGTAAGGCCACTCCAACGAACGGTGCTCAAAATAATGCCGGTCAACATCCCCTTCCTCCCTGTGTATGACCATATTGACAGGTGTCTTAAGGAAATGGAGGGCCGACAGGGCCACCTGCCAGGACCCCACATGGGCCATCAGGAATATGATGCCTTTTCCTTCCGAAATGAGGTCATAAAGGATCTTTTTGTCGTCAAAAGACGCCGACATCCTGTCAACCCCGAGTATCCCGACGACAGCGCGATCAATGAGGACCTTGCCCAACTCAAGGGATAGCTGATAACAGCTTTTCAGCCTTTGAAGTCCAACCTGTCCGGGAAACCTGTGGGAGAGGTAATATCCGCACCTCTTCCTGACGGAAGGCCTGAATAGAACATAGTACAGGGCTACAAAGTAAAGGACAAGATAGGCAAGCCTCCATCCGCCTATCCTGATAAGCACGTAGAATATCTTATGCTGAAAGGCCGAACCTATGCTGCGGCTCGTCCATTGCCTGGCTTCTTTTTTAGTCATGGTTGATATTATTAAATTTATACATAATCAAAGTAGTTTGTCACGAGCGATTATAAATCTGCCTCTCATAATGACCAGCGCCGTCACATAAATAAGGAGCCCGACTATAATCCCCATAACAGGCCCGAGAATCAAAGACCCGAGAATCCATTCATATATCCTCTGCAGGGCCTGATAACCTATTGTCTCAAGGGATATCTCCGTCAGGAACCTCCCGTTTCTGATGAAATAACCTGCCTCAATGCAGATAGCCGGCACCATGGGAGGCATACACAGCTGGCTTGCGGCAACGGCCGCCACCTTGTTCAACCTGAAGAATCCCGTCACCAGTATGATAACAATGGTATGGCAGGCAATAAGCGGAAGCGCCCCCAGAAAAACACCCAAGGCCCCTGCAGCAGCAAGCCTCCCAGGGGATGTATTTTCTGTCAGCAGGGTCTTCATGGACCTCACAGGATGCAGGACGCTGATTGCCTCGCCGCCCATGTCATTAAAGTGGATCTTGCGATGGGGCATGGGCAGGATCGATCTCATTGTAAGCTTTGTGTTGAGTATGCTTATGCGGAGATTATCCATAAAACCGCGAAAATGTGAGACCCGTTGTTCAGAGGGGGGGTAATATACAGAAACATCGGTCTCCATAATCTTTACACCCGCCCAAGCAGCCTTTACAAGGACCTCCACCTCAAAGGAATAGTGCCTTTCCCTGAGTCTCAAACCCTTAAGCACTGCGAGCGGATATGCACGGAAGCCGCTCTGGGTGTCGCCGACAGATATACCCGTCTGGAGTCTCATCCAAAAATTGGAAAAATTCCGTCCGAACACGGAAAGCCGTGGCGCCCCTGTCCCCTGGAAATGCCTTCTCCCTATTACTATGGCATGGGGATTTTCATGAACGATGGGCAGGAACCTGCTGAAATCGGCAGGGTCATGCTGACCGTCCGCATCGATTGTAACTATGTGTGTCATACCCAGCCTGTCGGCTTCCATGGCGCCTGTCAGGATCGCCGCGCCTTTACCCATGTTTTTGGTATGTCGCACAACACGGACATCCAGCCCTTTCAGCAGGTCCTCCGCCGTGTCCCTGCTGCCGTCGTCAACCACCATTACCCTGTCATGTACCGAAAGCGCTCGGAGAACCACGTCCCTTAATGTCCCGGGATTGTTATACGCTGGTATTACAATCATTATCTTGAGGTTGCTATATGTCAAACCTGTTACCCCTCTCCCAGCCTCTTATCGCTTTTCGCAAATCTAATAAACCCCCCGAGGTTCCCCAAAAAACGGCGCCAGCTGTCAGGTGAGCGCCACAGCATGGTAAAATAATTCCACAGGGTCCTTAACCTCGTGAAATGCGCCTTATAGAACCTTATAAAATAATCCTCCAAAACATCCCTCGTCATGCCCTTTGGTACAAAAAGGAAGTTCATACAGTCCATCTTTTCCCAATCCTCTTCAAACTCACCCAGATCATGGATGTTCTGATAAAGGGGGCTCCCCGGGAAAGGCGTAAACTTTGCCACATTGAGTTCGTCAATGGGAAGCGATAAAAAATACCTGATGCTTCTATTCATGGTCTCCTCGGTTTCTCCAGGCAGCCCGAGCATGAAAAGCCCCTTGACCCTGATCCTCTCCCGGCTGATCATGTGAACCTTTTCCTTCAGCATATCAAGATCAACATTTCTCCTGTGTTGAGCAAGCAAGGATTTATCCCCTGTCTCTATGCCGAGGCTTATCATCCAGCATCCGGCCCTTTTCATCCGGCGGATAAGATCAAGATCAACATGTTCGGCCCTTATCACACAGTTGAAGGTTATTTCCAGGGACCTTTCCATCATCATCTCTGTAAGGGTCACAATCCTATCCCTGTTGAATGTGAACTGGTCGTCGTAAAAATTGATGTGACGCACACCGAAACGTCTCTTTAGATAGACGAGGTGTTCATAGATATACTCAGCGGAATTGTACCGGAAGCTCCTCCCGAATACCGACCTGTCGCAATATGCGCAGGCATAGGGACACCCCCGGCTGGATATGAAGCTGGCATTCGGGGTCCGCGGATAGTTGAAGATCGGGAGTCTGTATGCTGCGGGGTAGTTCTTCAGCTTCTCATAGGCCGGAAAGGGCAGCGTGTCAAGTTCTGCTATATTCGCGCGCGTCTCGGTTATGCAAACGCCATTGCTCCGGTCTCTGTAAACAAGGCCCTGAATGGAGGCCGGGTCTTCCCCTGCAGACTTTATAAGTTCCGTCAGCGTGACCTCGCCTTCCCCTGTTACGCAATAATCAACCACAGGAAAATCCTCCAGTATCCTTTTCCTGAGTGCGGATACGTGCGGCCCCCCGAATACCACCCTTATGTCGGGATAAATCGCTTTTGCCATGCCGGCGATCCTGATGCCGTCAAGAAAACTGGATGTTGTGCAACTGAATCCGATAAAGGCAGGCCTTCTCTCGAAAATGTATTTTCTTATTGCCCGGTCCGATTCAGGATAGGCATAGGAGTCAACAACAGCGGATTCGATCCCCTCCCTTTCAAGATAGGCGGCTATACCTGCCAGTCCCAGGGGCGGCATGATATTTGTCATCCTCGAGACATCTTTTCCCGCGGCCTCTTTATTGTAGCCCAGGGGGTGAACCAGCAGTATGCTCGAATAATAATGGGTCTTCATATCTCAGATCTTCCGTCTCCGCCCGTTGTTGTCATTGGAAAATGATATCATCCTGTCCCATAAAAGTCCCTTGAGTCCCAGGGCATTCATGGCGCTTATCATTGCATTTCCCTTTTCAGGCGGGAATATGAATCCTCTATGTCTCTTTGATATCCTTTCTATCGTCCTGTTCATGCCTTCAACATCTATAAGCGGAGAAAAATAAAACACAGGCCTGAGCAATGATTCATTCTCCGAGAGCATGCCCTCCTCAATGGCACGGCGATAGATGCCGGCGCCGGGCAGGATCCGGACCCCCGAATAGGCAAAGACAACGGTCTTTTTCAAAAGCCCGATATTTTTCATTCCCTCCTTCAAAGTCCTTTCAGTCTCTCCCGGTCCGCCGAATATGAAGAAATGCGCACTCGGTATCTCAGCCTTTATACAGGCGCTATTGAACTTAAGGACATCGCTGAAATTAAATCCCTTGTTCATGCATGCAAGGGTTTCATCGCACCCAGCATCGGTGCCTACCTCCATCGCGTAAAGACCCGAGCGCTTCATTTGTACCAGTTCCCTGTATCCTATGCCATCCGGACGGAAATAGGCTGCCCACCTGATCTTAAGGCCTGACCTTATAATAAGCTCAACCAGATCAAGGTAATGACCGTCATGGTCATTGAATACTGAGTCCGTGAAAAATACCGTATCAACATTGTATCCTGCCAGCCTCTCAAGGTCGTCAATCACGGCCTCGGGCTCCCTGAATCGGAATCTTTTCCCCTCCAGAGAGGGATATACGCAATAGGAGCAGTTGTAGGGACAGCCCCTTTTTGTCTGGAGATTCACCATGCCGCTCCTGGTGACATAAAATTCAATCAGATCCTTTTCCCACAGTGGCGCTTTCATCTCCTCTCCCTTCAGGGGGATGTCCGCGTACTTGACGGATCGCCGGACTGCCTGCCCGTTCTTAATCTCATCTATCAGGTCGCATATTAAACGTTCACCCTCCCCGACAATACCGTAGTCGGCCCCTACATAATCGAGTATCTCAACAGGAAGGGCTGAGAAGCCTGCCCCGCCAAGAATTACGGGCGCTTCCGTTGACTGTCTGATAATAGAGACCAGGCGTTTATCGTTTGCAAGGCACCAGGATCCATCACCGCTCATGGAGTCAACACTGTCAATATTACGCAGGGAGATCCCCACAAAGTCCGGGGCAAAACCCGTGATAGCCTCTTTCAGGCGCTCCTCAAGGTTGTCTCCGACAATGGAATCAAACTGCCGGACCGCGTGCCCTCTCTGCGAAAGCGCGGAGGCTATCACCGCCATGCCCAGGGGATAGACATGATAAGGGTTTTTAAACAGGTTGGAGGATATCAGGAGTACATTACTCATCTTTCTCCTCTTTTTTAAAGGACCGCCTTTCCCGCGGGTCATAACGGCGATAGGTACCCTGCGCCATCTCTCTTGATATAATGTTCTTGAACAGGTAGCTCATCCTCAGCCTGGGATCACTATCCTTGTAAAAGGCGTCCCAGGCATAATAGTACATCCTCTGAAGCGTCTCGGGAGACATCCGTTTCGGCTGAAACACAACCTTATCACATGTATATTCCAGCCAGTTGTTGTGAAATATCCTTCCCTCTCTTTCCAGCTTTTCGCGGACCGGGGTGTGCGGGAAAGGAGTCAGGATCGTAAACTCCGCCATATCAAGCTCTATCTCAAGCAGGAAATCCACAAAACGCCTGATGCTGTCTTCATCCTGGTCGTCCGTCCCCAGGAGGATAGTGCCCTCCACGCCTATGCCGTGATCCTTGTAACGTTTTATCCTGTCCCTGATGCCGTCGGATGTGTTGACAATGGCCTGATATACATACCAGCACCCCGCTTCCCGTGCCAGTGTCAGTATCCTGTCGTCATCCAGTATAGGATGGGAGACCCATGACTTTTTTAGTGGTATCATGGCCGTGAAAAGCTCCTCAAGCCACTGTTTTTCCTGTGCCAGTGAATTGTCCACAATGAACAGCCGGTTGTTCTTTATGGAGTCCATCTCCTCTATCACCCTGTCAATCGGCCTGGGGCGGAAGATCCTCCCGCCGAGGAAACCGACACAGCAGGGAAAACAATTAAATTTACACCCCCTTGAGGCATGGACTAGATCGAGCATCTGGACACCCCTGTAGGAGTAGAACTCGCTGTTCAGTATATCTCTTCGCGCGGTTCCTACGATACCTATATCAGGGGGTCTGCGCATATAGTCATAGACCTTTTTCAATCTCTTATTTTTAAGGTCATCCAGGACAGCGCCAAAGCGCCCCTCCGCCTCTCCCAGAAAAACAGCGTCGCCGTGCATGCTGAGTTCCTCGGAATGGAGCATGGCAGCGATCCCGCCGAATATGACAGGCACATTCTTCTCATGGTATCTTTTCGCTATCTCGATAGCGCGAGGCAACTGACATGTGAGCATCACGGAGATGGCGGCAAGGTCAATTTCATCGTCATAGTCTATCTCCTGGAAGGCCTCGTCGATAAAGGTCAGCCCGACATCTTCAGGCACCTCCGCGGCAAAGACCACCGGACCGTGGGGTGGCAGGTGGAATTCAGTCTGTCGTTCAAGCTTGGGCCATTTAGGGTATATTAATTTCATTTGCATCGTTCGTTATTCCTTTTAGAGCATTGAAGATATGTCCTATGTGTCCTATAGGACCTATGTTTTACTAAGACAATTTTTCACACAGATTGAGATATCCTTTATCTCCCTTTGATTGAAAAAGAGCGAGCCTGCTTTATCCATCTCAAGTTCGCCATAGGGCCTCCGGTCCGTGTTTCCCGCTGACTTTTCAACAACTACGAATATTGCCCCGGGCACAGGTCTCAGGAGAACGGAGAAATCCACGGGCGTCTCCACGTCGCATACCCCTGCAAGGACAATATCGCTTTCTCCCAAAAAGATGCAATCCATGGCCGATACAAGGGAGGAGATGCCTGAGCCTGATCTGTCGTTTATCACAAAGTTCGCGCCTGTTAAACCGAATATCATTGACGCATGTCCCAGAAAGGAATTGGGCAGCGTGTAGGTAAACAGGTTAGGATCAGCCAGTATGCCGTTCTTCATCATGACCGTCCTGTAATAATCAATGTCCGTGGCAAGGCAGCCCAGGACCGTGGATACTATAATCCCGATATCACGTTTTTCCTCCCATTCATCAAGCCCCGCATCATGCAGCGCATATGCGGCACCCATAAGACCCAGTTTTGAGAACCTGTCCAGCCGCCCGTATCTTTTGAAGGCATGATTTGCAAAGGGCAATCTTCCGTCAAGCCCCGGCAAAGCCCCTCCAACCGGATCAAAGGGGTCACGGTTTCCTGCCGTCCCCTTCCCTCCTGCGGTTACCCAGCCTGCTCCTGTGATAAAGGCCCTCAAGACACTATCTCCTTTCCCAGGATAATCGCCGCGTTAACGCCGCCGAATCCGGAATTTGTGGAAAGCATGTAATTGCATTCATTAATCACCGGCCTGTTGCAAACACGCCCTTCAGCCCCCTCATCCGGATTCATGAATCCCGTTGTGGGAGGAATGATCCCCGTATCCATACTCCTGAGGCAGAGAGCGGCCTCAATGCCTCCGGCAGCGCCCATTGTGTGACCTATGGCGCCCTTGACTGAAAATACCGGCAGCATTCTATCTTCAAAGACCTTCCGGAAGGCCTTGAGCTCCATGGCATCATTATATACTGTCCCGGTGCCGTGGGCGCATATTGCGGAAACGGCATCACCGGGAATCCCTGCTCCCTGTAATGCCTTCATGACCGCCAGGATAAGCCCGGATCCCTCCATGTCAGGCGCTGTGACATGAAAGGCATCATTGGA
>JAFGIC010000357.1 GCA_016929815.1 Deltaproteobacteria bacterium | reverse complement strand
GATTCATTTATGTTCTTAGGCAAATAACAGCATGGGGGAGGTTCTGAATTGGGTGCTAATCTTGTATGGATAGATCTGGAGATGACCGGGCTTGATCCGGAAAAGATGGTTATCATCGAGATCGCCTCAATTGTCACGGATTATGAGCTTAATATCATCGCGGAAGGTCCCAATATCGCGATAAATTATCCCGAGGGGATTCTAAATGGGATTGACGAATGGAGCAGGACACATCACACCGCTTCCGGCCTGCTGGAACGTGTCAGGGCGTCCGGCTATGATTGTCTTCAGGCAGAGAGGGAGACAATTGAATTTCTTCAGCAATACTGCAGGAAGGATGAATCACCCCTTGCGGGTAATTCCATATGGCAGGACCGCAGGTTTTTAGCCAGGCATATGCCCGAACTTGAGGGTTTCTTCCATTACAGGATTGTTGACGTGAGTTCGATAAAAGAGCTTGTGCGCAGATGGTATCCTTCATTGCCGCCCTATGAAAAAAAGAAGAGCCACATGGCGCTGGAAGATATATATGAATCCGTTAATGAACTGAGATATTACAAGGAGCGCGTTTTTAAGTAATAAAATGCACCTGAAATGACATATCCTTGATCTTTTTTGCCGCGTTATCAAACCTTTTGGCAATAATGGTTTCGAACTCCTTGCCCAGGAACTGGCGGTTGTTTGTCAGGTATGTCCTTGTCTTTTCCCACAGGTCTCTGAGTTCTCTTATATCATGAATCCTTTCAATCTGCCCGTTGATCTCGCTGAGTTTTTCTTTTCTTATGTCGTCCTTTTTCAGCTCATAGAGGTCGTCCAGCCTGTGTTTCTGGTCTTCGCTGAGATTTATTGACAGAGACAGAGACCGGTTGATAAGGTCGGCATATAGGTGATCGATCTCTCTGAAATTTTTTAAACCGTCCATCTGTATCTTCGCGTTGTCGATCATCAAATCTGTTATCTCTGTGAGCCTTTTATTAAAGGCATTTTCCAGAAGTTTCTCGTAATCCACGGTAAAAAAAGGCGTCTTTTTCAGGTAAACCATGTTGTAAGAGTAATAGGCCTTTAGCTGATCGATGTCGTTTATTTTATCCATTTGGGATATCTTTTGCCGGATATCGATACTGTCCGTAAAATCGACTGTGAGCACCCTGTGTTTTTCATCCTTTTTAAGGGTTATTCCTGTCCTCGCTTTAAAAAACTTGTCTAAAATAGACCTGTTGTCCCATATGTCTTTAACGGCGATTTTATCCAGGGCGTCGTTAATGGCCTCTTTTCGGTTTTCTATGATTTCAGCCATGCCCAAAAAATCAAGATGCACAGGAAGCGGCTTTTCTGTGCATCTTTGAGAACCGAGAAAGGCAATCAATAAAAGTATGATCATGCCTCTGTTATTAAGGTGTATGCCGATATTTTCAAATCCGTAAATCCTTATCTTGTCTCCCGAGAGCCTTTCCATCATAAAGGAGCGAATACTTTCGGGGAAGTCCAGTATGGCGTTATATATCTGGAGCGCCTCATAGAGGTCCTTTTCAAAGGTGTTGCAGCCGAAGCCATAGCAGTTTTTCTTCTTGTAGATAAATTGAACCGGGACCTTGACAATAAGTTTGGCAATATCATCGAACTCGACATTTGTAAGGTTGCGCAGCTTAAAGATCCGTTCCATGGCTGCTATTGTTTTTCCCGCCTCTATATACTGGTCTTCACGGAACTGATTGCTGTCAAAGGTCTCAATGAATTCAGAAGGGGTTGTGCCGTCTTTTATCCCCTTCTCCATGTATTCCTTAAGAGCGAATGAAATGCGGCCTTTCTGGATATACAATCCCTTGAAGGAATCCTCCAGTGTAATCTCACCCCTTATGATCCTGTGGCAGAGATCCCGGATTGCCATAAGCCTGGCACCCATGTCCTCGGATATGCATCCTTCGCTGAGGGCTGAGGTCATTACAAGAGAGCTTATAAAAAAGGCGTCGAAGAGTTCTTCCGTGCTTTCGTCCAGGATTTCCCTTAGGGAATAAACAGAGTGCTCGCCCCTTATAAAGTGCAGCATCCAGTCATGGTATTTTATAAGATAGACAAGGGCATTTTCCGCATCTGTCCCTGTTACATATCTTGAGGCGATGCCTTCCCTTATCATAAACAAGGCGCCTGCACGCGATTGGTCGGCGCTGTTGATCTCATCCTTATATTTTTCCCTCAGAGAAGGGGTCAGACCCAGGTCATGAAAAATAAAGTCCTTGATAAGGGCCTCAAGCAGTACCGGGTCTTTCTTTATTCTTTCAATAATGGACATCAGAACTTCAGTCTGAGAATCGTTAAAACCAATAATGCCGGCGGCCATGGGGCCGAATTCCCTTTGCGCCAGCCTATGTAATGTCTGTACGTCCTGAAAGTTTTCCAGGTCTCCCCTTATCAGGGCCTGAAGCTTTCTTGCCGATGCGAGTATATGATCTATGATGGGTGATTTCAGGTAGGCCTTTCCGGACAGGCCGGTTTTTTGAAGCGCCATAAGCTCGGGCAGGGCGAAACGTATAAGGCTGGGAGAGTGATGCAGGAGCATCTCAATGTCCGTATAGAAATCCTCCGGTGCGAAAATGGCATTTATGAAGTTTGATTTAAGGTATTCCCTGAT
>JAFGIC010000356.1 GCA_016929815.1 Deltaproteobacteria bacterium | reverse complement strand
TCGTTTCAGGATCGGCGCTTATCTCGACAAAGGCAAGGGGATAAAAATAGACGGCCCCTGATGCATCTCCTGCGTCATCATCTCCATAATCGCCCACAATGGCATAATCCTCGCTTATCGCCACTGAATCACTGAAGACACCAGTATCAGTATCCGGTATAATCTCTTTCAGCTGGATCCAGTCAGTTCCTTCATTCTGAAATATTATCGCCTTCTGATCTCCTCCTACAATGATTCGATTGGAGTTTATACCCACTGACCGGCCAAATCGTCCAGAGCTGACTGCCTCCGGATCAGTAATCTTGGCCTGTTCGACCCAGCTTTCTCCGTCTCTTTGGTATATATACATAGCGCCTGAATTGGTATAGCCGGAATTGTCACTATAAGGCGATCCCACAACAGTATAATCACCGTCGATTGCCACATAGGAACCAAAATATTCATTTGAAGTCAATTCATCGGGTGTCAGTTTTACCTGCTGAATCCATGTATCCCCTTCCCTCTTGAAAATATACGCAGACCCCGAGGTTGACAAACCTCCATTATCATCTTCCCTCGCGCCTATAATCGCATAATCTCCATCAATTGAGACTGCATACCCGAAATAATCATAACTCTTTCCATCATCAGCGACAAGCTTAGCCTGTTCGATCCATGCTGTTCCCTCAAGCTTAAATACATAGGCAGCTCCTGTATTATATGGATAGATATTATCATCACCTCTTTTTGCCCCAACAATCGCATAGTCTCCGCTTATGGACACTGAGCAACCAAAATATTCTATATCATAGGCTTCAAATTGTGCCTGTTCAACCCATGTATCACCCTGCCGTTGAAATATACAGGCCATCCCCGTACGCAAGCCGGCGCTGTTATATGCATTCTCAACACCAACGATAGCGAATTCTCCGTCTATTGATACGACTTTTTCGCAATCAACCGGACCTTCTGCATCTTCAATTATCAGTCTTGCCTTTTGGATCCATACGGCCCCATCCTGTTTATATATATATGCGGAGTCTGCCGTATCACCGACAATAGCATAATCGCCGCTCATTGCGACTGAATAACCAAACCCGGCATAGTTCCAAGGATTATTGACGCTCACCTTTAATCCATCAGCAACGGAATGCAGGATATTCACAGGGCCTTCACTATAATCAACTACAGGAGTATTAACTCCGTCATCTATAAAGGCATAGACATAATAGGCGCCTTCAGGCATGCTGCCGGTATCCCATATATAACTGTCACCTGAATCACCGTCCGGTGTTTCATTAATGCTTGAAACAATAAGGGTGCCGTCTTCTCCGCTGTCATTCGTATCATAATAAAGAGATATATAAGCATCAATGTTCGGTCCTTTATCGGTCCATTTTATATTGCAGGTCTGGTCCGCGTATTCATTTACGCAATCAGGGTATGTCATTTCAATAGAAACAGGTCCGTTTACTGCTATTGGGATAGTGTAAACACTTTCACCACATTGTCCTGTGGCAGTCAGCATATAAATTATGGAATCCTCAGGCAAAACAGAAACGGTTCCGCTTGCATACACCTGACCCACATCAGGCTGAATCTCGCAGTAATCGGTATATTGACTGGTCCAGGTTATTACAGCAGACTCTCCCAGTTCAAGTGTATCAGGTTCAATATATACATTTACTATCGGATTATAGCATACAACATTAACGGTCACGCTTGCCGTTGTAGAGCCGCCTGAATTATTGGCAGTGATAGTATAGTTCGTATCCTCTGCAGGTGAAACAATAATAGATCCTGAATTGGATACGGAACCTATGTCCGGCGCGGTAGTGCATGATATTGCATTGGTTGCATTCCATGTAATGGTTGTAGAATCCGTATAACCGATTGTTAAAGGCGATGCGGAAATTTCAGCATACGGCAGGACTTCCGGGTCAACCACTGTTACAGTAACACTTTCCGAGACAATTCCGTCCGTCCCCGAAGCCATAACCACATAGGTCGTAGTTTCCTCAGGAGACACAACAATTGAACCGTTGGCGCTGACTGTTCCTATATCAGGTTCAATTACACATGAGTCAGCCAAAACCGACGTCCATGAAATGACTGTTGACCCGCCTTTTTCAATTATGTCAGGGTCAGCGTTTACATTCACTGCAAGGTACAGGGGATAAATGTATGCTGATCCCGATCCAGCACCGTTGTCATCATCGCCGATCGTGCCTATTATTGCATAACCGTCATTAAGATAAACAGACCCACCGAAACTGTCCCCAACGGCAAAATCAGGCGCTATGAGCTTCATCTTTGTGATCCAAGATATTATCGATCCATTATCGTACTCACCTTTGAATAAATATGCTGCTCCGGCATTTGTTCCTCCATCATCATCTCCAGTCAATCCAGCAATAGCATAATTTCCATCTATTGAAACTGAAGCGCCGAAAAGATCTTGGCTTTCAATATCCGCTGATTCAAGGATGGTATCTTGAAACCATGCCGTATCCTCAAATGAAAACATATATGCAGCGCCTGCATAGCTGGAGTCGTATAGCGTGTTGTAATGATAGGGATCTCCAACTATAGCATTATCCTTATCAACGGATACCGCCGAACCGAATAAATTACTCGAATCGCCCTCTTCCGCATACAATTCCCCCTGTTCGACCCAATCTGATCCGTCATATTCAAATACATACGCCCTGCCGCCATTATTATTTGCACCGATCGCGCCTATAATTGCTCTCTCTCCATTAATATCAACAGAGTATCCAAAATTCTGGGTCTGGCCGCTGTTGTAGCCTGGCAGTTTCTTTTGCATTATCCAACTGGATCCATATCGCTTATAGATATAGGCCGCACCAACAGGTGAGTAATAATATGCCTCGCCTTCAATAAGAATTGTCCCGTTCTCATCATCCCCTTCTGCCCCGATTAATAATAGATCTCCGCTAACGGATACCGAAGCGCCAAAATGGTCTTCATTATTTCCATTGGGCGCAGTTATTTTATCCTGGAGACTCCATAGATCGCCACTTCTCTTAAAAATATAAACAGCTCCTGAATCCGTTCCCAGATCGTCGTCTCCATAGGCGCCCACAATGGCGTATTCACCGGATATGGACACCGATTTGCCGAAGTTATCGTTTTCTTCCAGGTCATCGGCATCAAGTCTTAACTGTTCTATCCATGATTCGCCTTCACGCCTGAATATATAGGCTGCCCCTGCCTGATAACCTTTGTCGCTATTGGCATAGGCCCCCACAACAGCATACCCTTGATCCAGAGAAACCGAATTTCCAAAATTATCATATTCCAGCCCGTCTGATGCCGTTATCTTAAAGGTTGAAATGCTATGATCAATTGTAATGGGGCCGTCACTGTAGTCCGTCACCGTATTATGATAACCGTCATCAATAATTGCATATATATAATATTCCCCTTCATCCATCCCGCTTATATCCCAAATATACTTATCATATTCCTCGTATGTCGGATCAATATCTTCATCAATGTCCGAGTCGATTAATATTCCGTCATATCCGGTGTTGTCCGTATCATAATAAATTGAAATTATAGCGTTGCTGTCAGCGTCCTCGTCTGCCCATTTTATCGCGCAGTATTCATTGGCAGTATCAAAGATCCCGTCAGGCTGGATGATGGTAATGTCCGGAGGATATGCCACCGTTATTGTTACGCTGTCTGTGGCTGTGCCTCCGGGCCCTTCGGCTGTCATGGTATAGGTGGTTGTCTCTTCCGACGTCACTACGACGCTTTCACCTCCCAGCACTTCTCCAATATCCTGGTCTATAGTACATGTTTCGGAGTTACTGAATATCCAGCTCAGGGTTACGCTTTCGCCTTGTTCAATAACCTCTTTGTCGGCAAGCAACTGGGCGGTCGGGACTATATAATTAACGGTCACATACTTTATATCACTGTCTGCTAAGCCCCTTGCCGTTAGTTTGTATGTCGTGTTGCCGGAGGGTTGTACCGTTAAAGTGCCGTTTAAATCAACCTCTCCTATCCCGGGAGTTATCTCACAGTAATTCGCATTCACAGTTGTCCATGTCAGGGTAGCTGATTCTCCAATCTTAAGGTTTGAAGGCGACACTACAAAGGTTGCCGATACCCGGGGATTAATAGTAACAGATCTTGTTTTTGTCTCCCCCTTTCCTGTTGCCGTCAGGGTATAGGTGACAGGGAGGTTTGAAGGTGTCACAAGGATGCTGTTGTTTGTACCGACCTCACCTATCCCCTGATCAATAGTGCACATTTCAGCGCATTGCGTAGTCCATGTAAGCTTAACACTCTGACCCGGCATTATATTCGAAGAACCGGCGTAGAAAGATCCTATCTGCATTGCAAGTATCTTGGGCAGTGTTATACTTCTCTGGCCTGTGCCTGAAGCGCCTGAGCAGCTTATTGTATATGTGGTAGTTTCATCTGGGTTAATATTAGTTGTTCCACTAGATGCTACTTCGCCTATGCCCTGGTCGATCTCGCATGAATCAACACATCCGCTTGTCTCCCAGTATAACGTTACAGGGTCTCCGGGCGTCCATGAACACATCTCATCAGACCCCAGCTCAATGACAACTGGATCCGAACACTCTTCCCGGATTGATGCAGTCGATATACTGGACCCTGATGCATTCCTCCCTGTTATGACATAGGTGACGGGCACTTCTGTAACATCTACGCCCAGTGAACCGCTTGCGGATAAAACATCAGCGATTCCCTGGATATTACATGTTACGGCGCATGGGAAATTCCATGTCAGTTTTGCTGTTCCGCCTGTTGCCGGCAAAACGGTCGGCGTAACGTTGAATGTGCCAGTTGGAATTTTCGGCACGCTGACTTGTTTCTGCCCTAGCTCGTTTTCAGCGGTAAGGGTATAGACAACCGGTTCCTCAGGCGAGGTTATGGTAAGGCTTCCGCTCGATGCCACTTCGCCTATGCCCTGATCAATAGACACGGTTTCGGCCCTTTCCGTGGACCATGTCAATGTGATCGTTCCATCCTGATTATAGGCTGAACAGGGATCTGATGAAAAACTTACAATGGGCATATATGTGACATCTATCTGATATCTCTGCTCATCCTCACCACACCTGCCGTCCGAGACTTTAATCACAACCTCATGATAATCTCCCTGGTCATCGCCTGGCGTCCATTCAATCTCACCTGTCAGTTGGTCAATGGTCATGCCTTCAGGATATTCTTCCAGGGAATAAACCAGTATATCATCATCAGGGTCCTCTGCTGTGACTTGATATGTGTATGCCTCGCCGATGTTTGTGCTTTTGTCCGGGGAAGAGGTTATAACCGGGAAGTCTATCTCGCCTGGCTCTTCCTGAAAAGCCATGATGTTAACGGGTGTAATCTGTTGTGTATCGCCGTCCATATCAAAGACATGCCAGACAGTGCCGTCCTGATCCGGCACTGTGAACTCGACAGGCTCCTCGCCCGATCCGAAATAAACCTTTACCTGCGCACCAGAAAGAGAAAGGGCATCACTGGTCGTTGATGTCCTGTTTGTAAAATCATGGACATAATACCTGTAGGTCCCCGGGGAAAAGGAGGTTATGGTAATTGTCTCCGGCCCGTAGGATGTCATGTCATCCAGGTCAAGACTCGCACCTGGGATCTCTCTTGTGTCATAAAAACAATGATATCTGCAACCCTCTGTGTTAGGCGCGGTCAGATGGGCCTCCAGATCCTCGGGTATCTCTCCCCATGTAAGAACGATACGCACTTCGCCCGATGACATTAAAGGCGATAATACGATATCCCTGACCACTATACTATCGTCCGAATCCAGGGTTAAGGTGTTTTCCCCTGTGATATAGTCTCCCAGTACTGCATCGATAAAATAATCCCCTGATGGGAGATCAGAGAATATATAGGACCCGTCTTCCAATGAACTATACTGAGAAAGCAAGGTGAAGGTTTCATCTTCCTGTTCCATGAACAAGGATATTTCAGCGTCCGGAAGAACCTCTCCTGTCAATGCGTCAATTACCTGACCCGATATTTCACCATTGCCTGTCAAATCAGAAGGGCCGAGCGAGATAACAAGGGCAATAAGGCCTCCTGTTTCTATCAATGTCCCGGGTTCCGGTTGCTGGCTGATAACGTATCCTTCAGGGATATCCTCATTATAGGCGGTAGTGATGCCTCCTGCAACAAGACCTGATTCCATGAGGGTCGCCTCGGCCTCAGATTGTGACATCCCTGTCACATCCGGGACCTCAACAATCAGAGGCTCTGCAGTTATGATAACCGTATCGGAAAGACTGTCGGCATTTCCGTCATTTACAATGAGCATGACCTCATAGGTTCCAGATTGATCGGCAATGAAAGATGGGGCGCTTGAGGTCGAATCTACCAGGGAAGCGCTGCTTTCCCCGGGCATTGAAACAAAGGCCCATTGGAATGAAAGTGTATCCCCATCGGGATCGCCGGAAAGGTTTCCATCCAGTGATACTGTGTCATCCTCAAGGACCGTTTGATCACCGCCCGCGTCTGCCGTTGGAATATCATTTACAGGGGTGATATTTATGTTAATTGTCGCGGCCTCTGAATCGACCGATCCGTCATTTACTATAAATGTAAAATAATCCGCGCCGTTATAATCTGCATCAGCCAAATATTCAAGATTGGGCGCATCGCCTGAAAGGACTCCGTAGAACGGGCCTGAAACTACGAGGTAAAGAAGGGGATCATTATCTGCATCCATGGCGGTCAGACTGATCGCAACCTGCTCGTCTTCGTTTGTATTCACGGCCTGATCATAGGCAGTCGGAGCGCTGTTTATATAGGTGACAGTTACACCCGCTGTTGCCGTTCCGCCCTGCCCTATGGCAGTAAGTGTATAAGTAGTTGTTTCCGTTAAATTTACTGTAATAGAACCGTTAAGGTCAACATATCCGATATCATGATCGATATAGACTGTATCGGCATTTATGGCGTCCCATGTCAGTTCGGACGATTCACCTGCATATATTGATTCGGGAGCAGCACTAAAACTTATAGTCGGCGGATCCGAGAAATCAATATTGACCGGGGTCATCTGGTCGGCGACTAGAACAGCTATATCGCTGTAATTTAAAACACCTCCCGAATATGCCTTGAATTTGTATGAACCTGCTGGGATAATGAATTCAGCCAGACCTGAGATGTCGGTTATGTCATATATACCGAGGCAGGAGCCTGCCTCTGAAAGAAGATATACCTTGGCATCCTGTACGTCGCTGTTGTTTTTTGTAACATGTACACTGGCCATGCCATAGGGTATGGATATTGTCGTATCCTGCCACGTAAACTCATCTGACCAGAACTTTTGACCCAGGTAATAGGCTCCCGTCTTAAATGATATCTCAGGCAGACTGAAAATTACATGCCCTTCAGCGTCCGTTTTGCCGTAAATGCCGAGGCAGGAGCCTGAAGCCGAATATAGATATGTCTTTATCTCAGGGATGGATTCAGCGGCGCCCTGATATATCCCCTGCACTGTAATGACAACATCTTTATGGGGGATGACAACAGCGCCCGCAAGCGCATCAGATACATCATATACTTCCGACCAGAACTGGCTGCCAAGGTAATGAACCTTAAACTTAAAATTGCCGTTAGGCAGTTTAAACGATACCTTGCCTTCAGAATCCGTTTTCCCATAACGGCATAAATAGGAGCCTGATTCACTGTAGAGACAGCATTTAACCCCGCTTATCGCATCGAATGAATCCTTCAGAACGGTCAGTACAAATTCTCCCCCTCCCGTGTCTATGGATATTGAAGAGGACTGATCCTCAATAAGTGTCTGAATCCCGCTCCAGTATTCGTTGCCGAGATAGTACGCCCGGAAGTTGTACGAACCGGCTGGAATCCGGAAGGTTACAGTGCCGGTTTCATCCGTTGTACCGTATTTACATAGGGACGATCCCTCTTCCGAATAAACATATACCCTGACGCCCTCCAGGAGATCACCTGCCCCAGTGACAGTAATCACGGCGTCTGCCATGGGTATATTAACGGTTGTATCCTGCCAGGTAAATTCATCCGACCAATATTGTTGACCCATGTATGTAACACGCACCTTAAATGCCAGTTCGGGCAGGTTAAATACAACATTACCATCAGCGTTCGTCGTGTCATATTTATATAAATATGAGCCTGATGATGTGTATAAATAAGCCTTAATTCCTTCAATAGATTGTATTTCATTCTGGTATAAACCCTGTACTGTAACAACTACATCCTGGTGAGGAATTGTAATGCCGACATTCGTATCCTCAGTTACTACTGTATCTTCTGTCCAATACTGGCTCCCCAGGTAATCCGCTCGAATCTTAAAGGTCCCTTCGGGAATGCTGAATTGAGCCATGCCCGACTCATCCGTAGTCTGATATATTCCGAGATATGAACCCGAGGAGTTATAGAGCTTTACTTTGACGCCTGACAAGGAAAGTCCTGCGCTTTTTCCAACTGTCACATGGAGTGTGCCACCGCCGGCATTAATAGAAGCATTGTTAGTAATCCCGGATGCAATTGTAATGACGTCGCTCCAGTAATTATTGCACAGAATGACTGCCTTGAATTTGTAATTTCCTTCGGTAAAGCTGTCACAGTCAAATACGGCTATTCCGTCTGCGTTGGTAGTCGCGTAAATACCGGTGCAAGACCCCGCTTCCGTATATGCATACACCTTGATGTTGGACGCTGCCGTCCCATCGCCTGTTATAACATTTACGGTAATGTCCTCATATGCCATGGATACTGAAGCAAACAATGATATTGAAACCAGCAGAGTAAAAAACAGGGATGAAATGATGGGAAAACCGATTTTTGGGTACATTTATTACCTCCGGTTTTTTGATACAGGCTGTATTTAGAATCAACGCCTTTAAAAAGTTGAACACAAATCCTGGATAAGATTCTTTTCCCTATCCAAGATCTATGCCGCATTAGTAATAGAGTGTAATTATTAACAGCCTTCTATTTGGCTAGGGATGTAAATGGTTTAATTTAATAGGATTTTTCATAGATAATATTCAGATCAGCTATCAGTAGCTGAAAAATAAATGCTGGAAATATTTTCTGAAGACACATTAAATTGCACAAAACAGATTGCAGTGATTCACATTTTTTATGCAAATGACTATTCTTAAAAACATCACCCCCTCACTCTGACATAGTCTGTCAAATGATTAAGAAATATCATATCATCATTTCACGTGGGTGATATTAATGCCTGAAAACAGTGGCGGTATTGTAAATTAGTGTTCATCCGAAAACACCAGTTTTCGGATTCACGCTGTCAGCTTTCAGCTCTCAGCAAAACCTTATTAATTCAATTAATTGGCTGATGCCGCCTTGGCGGGACTGACCGCGACTCGACTGAGTCCTTCGATTATACTCAGGACCATGAGCTTGTCGAATGGCTCGTCGATGCCTGAACGCTCCATCCATAAATGCATTCTTTATGGATGGACACTAATGCTTGAATGGGATCTTGTAAACTTTGGCCGGAACAAAAGGAATTCAAAAAATCACAGGGGAGTCTCATATGGCTTTTACGGTTAAAAACTTACTATTTTTACACTCAGGGCTGCCAGGAAACCGACAAGGGTGGAAAGGCCGACAATGGTGCCGCCTCCCTGTTCGAAGGCCTCGGGGAGCATGGTTTCGGCAATCATGGTAAGCATTGCGCCGCCGGCTATTCCTTCAATTGCGGAGATTGCATATCTCATTGTTCCTTCCGGATGCGCAGGAAAGATCAATGCCCCAACCAGGGCGCCCAGACCGGTCATCACACAAAGGGACATCCACATCCAGAATATCCTCCCGAAACCTGTCCCCTGTCTCTTCATAGTAACAGCACTGGACATTGCTTCCGGAAGATTGGCAAGAAATACCCCGGCTATAAATGCCAGGCTGATTGAAGTGCCAGATGTAGCTGCAATAACAACAAGTATGCCGATAATAAGCGATTCAGGAATACCGTCCAGCGCAATGCCCAGCCAGATGGAAAGGGCCGCTGAGCCGCCGGCATACTCCTTTATTTCGTGGTTAAGTTCTTTCTCAGTAAACGACATGGAAAGTCTGTCCAGGTTTCCCAGAGCGCTTTCCTCCCATTCCTTAGCTTCATGTACAAGGCTTTTGTCTTTAATCTGTATATCTTGGAGCCGCTCTTTCACCAGCCTGCTGCTTGCTTCTCTTATTGCAGGAGATTGTTTTATTAAATGCTCGAACTCAATCTTATGGATCGTACAAACTGTTATGTCTGTTAGCGCCCGTATAGTAGCTGTCCTAGGCATATCTGAAATAAGGGCAATCTCACCGAAGATATCGCCATCTCTCAGTTCAGCTATAATTTTTGTGTCTGAATCCGATACGCGAATTACCTGAACAACGCCCTTTACAATAAAATATAATTCCGAAGCAATATCTCCCTGGCTGAAAATGGTAGCGCCCGCGGGAAACCTGGATATCTTCACATGAGGGATAAGCTGAACAACTTCCTTTGCAGGGAGCAATTGAAGTATCCTAACCTTGCTCAGCGCCCTTATCATGTTTTTTGCCCTTATTCGCTTGACCTTTAATATATGTTTCTTTATAAGTGAAGGCTTGCGAAGAAACGCGCCCCTATTGTTTAAAACCTGGTTTAGCCCCTCAAAGAGCAGACCTCCAAGGACCGCTCCTGTTATTGTCGCAAGGATTATACGGATGTCATCAACATCATTTGAGTTATCAAGTGAATGGGCGAAGAGTTCAATGGTCAAGGCAAATAAAAGGGCACCTCCGCCGAAGGCCATCAGGGCTGATGTAAGTTTTCTCGCAGGATTCGACCATAAACCTATCACAGCGCCGAGCGGCAAAGAAACAGCGCTGATGGAACCCCACACAAGTGCGGCAATCATGATTTTCACGGTTTACCCTCGAATGTAAAAGACAATCTCAATGTTTTTAATTTAATGATATGCCCGCCGGTTTTAAATCAGTATATCATGGTTTAGAAAAATGAGGAATATTTTTTAAAAACCTTTACAGGAAGGAAGCCCAAACATGCATTTAAAGGATTCCCTTGCCTGGGGTTTTCATAAAAATACTCTTTTGCAGAAAGGAGGAAATCGCAGGCACGTAATAATTAAATCTGAAAATCTAATTATTGCCAAAAAAAATAATTTTTCTTATAATTCCCATATCTTTTAATCTCTCTGAACATTTAGATCGTGTCGGTTTATCCTTCAATGATATGCGTATAAAATTTAAAGTCTTTTAAGTCAGGCTGTTTCTGTTTTCTGATGCAGATATCCTGTCTGAAAAAATACGACCATGTAAAGGAGACAATCCATGGCACCTAATCACCCAAATAACAACCCCTTATCAGTTGCAGGCAAAAAGGTAATAATTGTGGGAGCAGGACCGGGCGGTCTTGCCGCCGGGATGCTTCTTGCTTCAAAGGGATATTCCGTCGAGATATATGAAAAAGAGGACCGGGTAGGCGGACGGAATTCCTTTTTCAGGCTTGGAGAATATGTCTTCGACATCGGCCCGACCTTTTTCATGATGAAAGACGTCCTGGAGGCAGTCTTCCATAAGAGCGGGAAAAGGCTTGAGGACTTTGTTGAACCAATCAGGCTTGATCCCATGTACCGCCTCAAATTCGCAGACGGCAGGATTCTTTATCCGTCGCCGGACAGGGAAAAGATGAGACAGACAATGGAGAATTTCTCCGAAGGGAGCTTTTCAGGCTATCTGAAATACCTTGAAAAGGAAAAAAAGAAATATGACAAGCTCATTCCCTGCCTGTCCATCCCCTACGGCAAAATAAGCGATTTCTTTTCCAGACACCTTCTTTCAGCCGTTCCCTATCTCGATGCTCATACAAGCCTCTATAATGTGCTGTCGAGGTATTTTGATGACCCGGATACGCGGATAGCCTTTACATTCCAGGCCAAGTACATAGGGATGTCTCCCTGGACCGCGCCCGGCACCTTCAGCATAATCTCATATATCGAGCACGGGGGAGGCATCTACCATGTGACAGGAGGCCTGAACAGGCTCTCCCACGGAATGACTGAGGCCTTTAAACAATCCGGAGGAAGGATACACCTGAGTTCACCGGTCAGGAAAATCACAGTCGAAGATGGAAAGGCCACTGGGGTAGAGCTTGAAGACGGCAGGATGGAAAGGGCCGACTACGTGGTAGTCAATGCCGATTTTGCCTATGCCATGACAGAGCTTGTTGATTCGAAGGACAGGAAAAAATGGACGGACAGGAACCTTGCAGCCAAGGACTACTCATGCTCAACCTTCATGCTCTATCTCGGCGTGAAAAAGGAATTCAGGGATATTGCCCATCACAGCATACTCTTTGCAGAAGACTATAAAAGGAATGTCGATGAGATCACTAAAGAAATGGTCCTGTCAAAGGACTTTTCGTTCTATGTCCAGAATGCCTCGGTAACCGACAAGACCCTGGCGCCTCAGGGGAAAAGCACCATATATGTCCTGGTGCCTGTTCCGAATAATAAAAGCCGAATAGACTGGGACAGTGAAAAACAGGGTTTCAGAAACAGGGTGATCGATGCCCTCGAGACAAGGGGCGGGTATGAAGGTCTGAGGGACAACATTGAGGTGGAAAAGATCATAACTCCCAAGGACTGGAAAGAGGACCATTCGGTGTATCTCGGCGCGACCTTCAACCTGGCCCACAATGTCGGCCAGATGCTCTATTTCAGGCCCCATAATGAATTTGAGGAATTCGGTAATTGTTATCTTGTGGGAGGAGGCACTCACCCCGGAAGCGGGCTGCCCACGATATATGAATCAGGCAGGATCTCCGCAGAACTGATTATGAACAGGGACGGGATTAAACTCTGATGCTGAAATCTTTTTTGCCAATGCTGTTGATCTTGGTGATCGCAGCCTCCAGCCAGGCCCGGCAAGAGGAACAAATAACCGTTTACGTTAAGATAGACGGCTTTAAAAATGAGGAAGGGCTTTGCAGGCTGTTGCTCTTTGATGGTGAAAAAGGCTTCCCGGATTCGGGCAGAGATGCAGCCATGATGCTAAGTGAATATATAACCGGGAAAGCAGCGGAAATCAGCTTAAAAATTACACCCGGCAGGTACGCCTTATCCGTAATCCATGACGAGAACTCGAACGGCAAACTGGATCAGACATGGTATGGAAAACCTATGGAAGGTTTTGGCAGCTCCAACAACCCCGCGGCAGGTTATGGTCCTCCCGGTTTTGAAGAATCGGAGGTAAATCTTGACGCAAACAACAACCGAATCATCATCAAGCTGAACTATCTTTAGCAAAAGGAAAGCTATGAATATCATTTCATTTATAAAGCTGATAGTAATGATATACGGAAATAAAAAGCCCGACGTGGAAAAGATTCAGCGGATGGGCCTTCTGGCGGTCAAGATCGGTCAGGTTCATGCCCTGAGAATAGATTTCCTGAGCGAAGAGACGTGCATCGAACTTTCCAGGCTGTACAGGGCGAATATCCCTATAAAATCGGAAGCGGTCCTGAAGGATATAGACAGGACAAGGTTCTCCTGGATTGATGAAGCGCCCCTCGCAAGCGCATCGGTCGGCCAGGTTTACAGGGCCAGGCTCATAACAGGAGAAGATGTCGTTATCAAGGTCATCAAGGCCGATTTTAAAAAGATGTTCGAGAAGGACGTTGCGGCCGTAAAGAGATTTTTCAAGTTTGTGATTTTCTTCTATCCCAAGCTTGCCCGCGTCTTTGACCCCATAGGCATCCTTGAGCATATTGAGGACTACACACTTAGAGAGCTTAACCTTCTTAATGAGATAGAAGGTCATGAAATTCTAAAGGCAATATATGAAAAGAACAAAGACACTTATGATCTCTCCTCACTGAAGTTCCCTAAGATATACAGAGAATTGTCATCTGAGAATGTGATGGTATCCGAATATATCCCCGGAAAGACCTTTGATGAGATCCTCGACAGTGAGATGAAATACACTGATCTGCTCCTTCTTTTCAAGATCCACGGATTTTTCATGTTTAATATAGGGACATTTCACGGGGACATCCATCCGGGCAACCTCATGCTCTGCGATAAAAAGATATATTTTGTAGATACGGGTGCAATAGGCTATGTGAGCAGGAGGCTCAGCTCAGGACTTCTCAATTTCTTCGACGCATTGTCTGTTTATGATTATGACCTGTGCGGCCAGAGGCTCAATGAAATGGCCGAGAAGGGCATTGCCGGAGAAAGGTTTGAAAGGTTTAAAAGGAAATTCAATGTCCTCTACTCGGACTTCAAAGGGAAAAGCGTGAAAGAGGTTTCTTTGACTAAAAAGATGATGGAGACGATCAAGCTTGGTGTAAACTCGGGTATGGGGTTTGAAAAGGGGATGTTTTCTATCATTAAAAGCCTGATGTTCCTTGACGGCATGGTACTCAGGTGCAATCCGGACGCCGTGCTTCTGGAAGACATGAGGCAGTTTCTAAGTGAATTCAGAATGGCGGGAAAAGGGTGAAAAAAGTAATAATTTATATCCTGCCATCCGACGGAAAACATCCTTGAAAGCGAGGCAATAAG
>JAFGIC010000355.1 GCA_016929815.1 Deltaproteobacteria bacterium | reverse complement strand
AGGCCGAGGATGGATGATGCCATAAAATTCAAAGGCTCGGCAGACCAGGTCCTCCTCCTGGGTGACTGCACAGGCAAGAATGGCACTATACAGAAGACCATACGCAGCGCATTCTTTGTAGCGTCGCAAGTCTAAGGGTATGCTAGAAGGCTGAAGGGATGTAAGAATTGAAGGTTGAAGGGACAGGGCTCAAGGCGGAAAGGGGGACGTTGTTGACTAGCTTAACTAACCAAGTCTGACATGGGGCAATCCATAAAAAACGGATTTTGACACTGACGTTTCCTGATGTTTCTTCAGAATATCAGTTAGAAAAGATTATGCCTGCCTTAAGGATTTGACGGTTATGGTCATAGATCTCAACGTTTGAATCGGAATGGATGAAATAATAGGTCACATAATAGGCAAAATTTGTGGTTGATTGTAGGCGTAAATTAAGGCTCGATGTAAGCACGCGGTCTTTTCGCTTGTCATATGAATCCGGATCTATCCCGTAATCTCTGGCAAAGGCATTATAATCCGTGTTCGAGTAATCAATCGAGAAACGGGCGCTGGTGAGCTTCCTAAAAAAATGAATATACGAAACCCCTGCGCCATGGGACGTTCCATCTTCATTTAGTATTAAATCGTCATCCTTGTCTTTTATCTGTGCATATGAACCATAGAGGGCAACCGCTCCGGTTCCGGTGCTCATAACGTAGGTGGCAAAGGGAGAGATGCTTATCATGTCGGCATCTCTTTGTCCGTCTTCAAGCTTGCTGGTTATTCCCAGGAGTAGGCTTAAGATAAACCGACCCTTCGCGTACTGAGGCTCAATGGAAAAATGATGCTCCTGAATATCCAGGAATCCCCCATGGACATCCAGATATCCGCTGTAATCTGTTCTGAATCCGAAATTGTCTATAAAAGGGAACTGATATCCCAGATCCGCCTTTACGGAAAATCCCGCGTCATCTTTATCGACATCCCCGCGTTCCGATATGGGTATCATAAACCCCTCCGATATAAAGGGCCGCGTAAAGAGGCCTGTCTTCAACCTCCAGACCTTCCATGCGTGATGAAATGCGCATCCGCTCAATATGGTTCTCAATACCTTTTTCCTGCCATACCTGTGAGGAACTCCAGGTCGGGCCCAGGTCGCACAACGAGCAACTTGCCAATGAAGTGTGCGCTGTGAAAATAAGAAGAATAACCGCCGATGTACAGGTAATAAATAGTGCTAATTTCATTCGAAACCCCCTTTATTGAGATTAATCGATGTTTGGATAAGCGAAAAGATACAATAAACTGAATACGGATAGTTATTCTATCTGCCTTCGCAGAGGACCATGTGCTTGCACGTGTATGAATGCGTAAACTATCGCTTGCTATGGCGCGATGTCGCCCTCAGATCGAGGCGGATAACCGCGTCGCAGCCGGAGGCGAAGACGAGTATTTTAATTGGACCGCGGGTTTATCCATTGGGCTCCATTCAGAAAGGTTTAGGAGAGTCATATAAATATTCAAATAAAATAATCCGGTCTGCAGGCTCGATGATTGCCTGCAGACCGAATAGGTGATTATGAGGTTGATCAATACATAGTCTAAAAGCGGCAATTATGCCGGGCTTTGATTCTTAAAACCTGACGTTCAGTGTAAGACCCATTATGCGCGGACTGCCCGGGAAAACGACGGCCCCATCAGCCTGGACCATCGTATAGTAATGTTCATTCAGGGCATTATTGGCGTAAAAATTCAAGGACCAGTTCTTTACCGCATTATAGCTCATCGAAAAGTCGACTATCGAGTAGGCCCCCGTAAGGTTCTCGGGTTTAATTAAAAAACCGGCATACTGTTCGTCTGTCCATCGATAACTGACCCTGGGCTCCAGCGTGCTGCCGTTACTGAAATTAAATGTATGATCGATGCCGAACAGGACGGAAAATTCAGGCGAGTGGGGCATCACGGAACCCTTCAAATTCAACGTGTCTCCCTGCACCCAGAAATCATCCGAATACTCATTTTTCAAATAGGCCAGATTCAGGGTCAATGCCGTTGCATTTCCTACCAGTGCGGTGGTTTCAACCTCAGCGCCCAGGCTTTTCGCCTTATCAGCGTTGGTAAAATCCACATAGAATATGAAGCCACCCGCGCCGTCCGGTTCCGCAAAGCCATCAACAACCTGATAGCCGTCGTACATATAATAGAAGATATCCCCGTTCACCTGCAGCCGGTTATTAAGAAAGCGGCTCTTCAGGCCCAGCTCGCCGGATGTGTTCGATTCCATATCAAAGGCCTCCCCGAAATCGTCGAAACCGCCTGCCTTGTGACCTGATGCCAGGGTAAAGTACCCCATCATGTCCGCGGAAAAATCCTTTTCGATGCCGAGCTTGTAATCAAAATAGCTCCATGATTCTGAATTCGATTCACTTAAATAACGGCCACCAACAGCATCATAGTAGCTCTTTGAGGTATCATCATAACGGGCGCCCGCAATCGCACGGAGCGTATCAGTGAAGGGATAGGTAACCTGGGCAAAGGCTGCATTGGATTCGAACTCTTGACTGGCGCCGCGTGTGGAGCCCGGATATACCGGATCTTCCGTTTTGGTATAATAGAGGCCAACTGTCCATATGATATCTGAGTCTTCTTCATTCGTATAGCGCACCTCGGCGGTTTTTGCCTCATAATCATAGGGCGACTTATTTACATTAAAGGAGGGGGTTGTAGGTGGAGGCTGACCCGGGGCTCCTCTTCCAAGCGAGTAGCTGCTCGAATCCCCCTTTGTTGTCTGATAGGTAGGGATCGCGACAAGAATGCCCGGTCCTAAGGGAAACTCGGCAGTCACCGACATCTTTGTATTTTTGGTTTTATTTCTGTTGGTAAGGTGATATGGATAGGTGTTTCTGTTTACGTCGTATGTCCCCGAGTCCCAGAGCGGCTTGTCGATGTCAGCCCAGGACTGCCCCTCATTTTGGGTATAGTTGTACAGGAAGATTACAGAGATTTCATCACTGGGCATGTATCCGAATTGAAGCCTCGTTGCCAATCCCGACACAGGGTCTCTAAAGCCATGATCGTCCTTGGTTGTGCTTTCCTGTCTGACTGACACGAATGCTAAACGCCCGGCAAATTTATCTGCCATGGGTACATTAACGGCAGCCTCCACCTTTCTCTTGCTATAGTCGGCAACCTCGAGAGAGGCATATCCGTCAATCTTATCGGTTCTGGGTTTTGCGCTGACAACATTCATCACGCCGCCGCTGGCGTTGCGGCCGTAAAGGGTGCCCTGAGGGCCGCGAAGAACCTCAACTCGATCAACATCAAAAAAGCCGAATAATGTGGATTCACCTCGCTGATCATAGGCGCCGTCATAGTTTATGGAAACGGAGGATTCCCCCATGCCCACCGGCATATCATTTCCGAGCCCGCGAATATTGACGCTGAAGCCGCCGCCGGTGCCTGAGTCGCTGGTGCTGACGTTCGGGACGTTTTTCAGGATATCGGTGATCGTGGTTACGCCGGTATTCAAGAGCTCATCTCCCTGAAGTACCGAGACCGACATTGAAACCTTCTGGAGATTCTCCGCCCTCTTATCCGCGGTTACGGTTATCTCTTCAAGAGTAAACTCTGTATCCTCCTGGGCGAAGGTCCAGGTCGCCCCGCCGAAAACAGGCACTATCCCCAAGAAAATCATTAAAAAAACCAAATAAGACCTTTTCATAGCTGACTCCTTTCTTAAAGATTGTTGATTTTTTAATAATTTATGTAAAAAATATGAAGAGCATACCATATATCCATAGTTTGCCTATGGTAAAATACGAATTTTTTATGACATTTTGCGTATCATGGAAGATATCAACGCCCCGGACATCATAAAATATGCCCGGGGCTTCTAATTAAGGCTTACAAAAGATGAAGTAATTGCGTCTTTCTAGAACTTGACCGACAATACAGCCCCATATGTCCTGGGATTGCCGATCTGCATATAGTTGATCCCCATGTAGAACCCTGTTTTTTCTGCATGATTCGTAACATTCTTCACATAACTGTTAAGGCTCCAATTGCCGCTCGCGTTACTGTAATTGAGAGAGACATCGGCCATAAGGTGCGCAGGTTCCGTGTTCAACTTTTCCGTATCAAATCCTTCCAGGCCGCTCGGCTGGAACTGCAGGATGCTTTTTGCCTTATAACGCGGGTCAATGCGAGCCAGCAGGCTTCCACCGCCGCTCAGGTCAAACCTGTGCTGATAGCTCGCGGTTATGGAATATTTTGGAGCATTATTGAGCTCCGGGAGCCCGGAGTCCATGGTTGTGGTATATTCAGGCAATATGTCTCCGGAAAAGGATTTGTATTGTATGGTCGCATTTGAAATTGTGGAGTCAAGATAGGAGATTGACAGGTTAAGACGGTCCCTCGATGTGATGATATAATTTGCCGAAAGATCAAGCCCGAAGAAAGCCGCCTCGCCCCGTGCGTCCGCCATATATTCGGTTGCACCGACAATTATTCTGTCGGACATCTGAATCTGGAAATTCTGGTAATCATAGTAGAAGGCAGTTGCGTTCAACTGCAGCTTTTGATCAAGAAAACGGCTCTTTTCACCCAACTGATATGCCTTGAGGGTCTGGGCCGGGCTGCCTCCAAAGTTCTGTTTGTATCCTGTCGAATAATCCACCCACAGCATGGCATTTGAGCCTAAATCATACTCAGCGCCGAGTTTGTAATCGCCATGGCTGGTCTCATACTCGGATGGAGCATTAGTGCCCCTGTCACTGCTCCAGCCTGTGCCCTTTTCCTTGTCAGTGGTGTAACGTCCGCCGGCAGTCACGCGAAACGCATCAGTTACCGGATAGGTAATATTGCCGAAAACGGCCTTGGATGGGTTCTTCCTTAAAGACCAGCTCTGGGAGCCGGAAAATTTAATTGGATTGCCTTCATACTCAATAAAGGTATCTTCAGATGACCGGCCGTCATGCCAGTTCTGGTTGTAATAGTAGAGACCAACCAGCCATTTCATGAAGAAGTCGGAAGGGGAGGCCATCCGAAGCTCAATGGCGGTCTCTTTCTGGGAACCGTCGCGGGGCTCTGTTCGATAACCTATTGTGATATTATTGGTTGCCATTCCCGGGGGGCCGCCGGCTGCCGGCAAACCATCCGGCCCGACCTGCAATTCACTATGGGTATTATTGGATTCGACAAATTTTGCATAGGACGGCAGAAAGGTCACGTCACCGATAGGCGTACTCCAGTTCAGGTTCAAATAGGCCCTCTGGTTCATCCTGTCATTGCTGAAGAGATCCTTGTCAAGGCTGCTGGTCCACGGATTATCCACATCATCCTCTGATTCAAAGGGATCAACGCCGGCCCCGGACCCTATACCCCCTGACTTTGAGTATTCATAGGTCAGTACCATAGACAGTTTGTCAGTGGGAGCATAACCAAGTTTAAGCCGCGCCGATTTTGTGTCATCATCCTGGGTTCCATTTGATACATAACCCTCATGCGATTGAGCGTTAAAAGCAGCGCGAAAGGCAACCTTGTCACTGAGGGGGACATTGATCATACCCTGCGTATTCAGGAGGTGGTAATTGCCCATTTCAACAGAACCTGAGCCTTCGAATCCCTCAGCAGAGGGGTTGTTGGAGACCATGTTGACAACGCCGCCTGAAGAGTTGCGGCTGTACAGCGTACTTTGCGGGCCGGAAAGCACCTCTATTCGCTGCATATCATAAAAGCCGCTTTGGCCCATGCCGAAATTATTGCTGTAAGAACCGTCAATGGCAACGCCTACCATGTTAACGGAACTGCCGGGAGGGTTATTGTTGACCATGCCGCGGATGGTTACATTCATTTCATGCCCGATCTTCTGAACCAGCGCACCTGAAATGCCGGCAAGGGCGTCCGACAGATTTGTCAAGCCCATCTCAGTCAATTCATCGCCGGAGATAGTCTCCACAGTGACCGCTACTTTCTGAAGATTCTCCTCACGCTTCTGGGCTGTAACCGTAATCTCCTCCAGTGTGAATTCCTCAAATGTACTCTGCGCCAGTACATACGGAATCTCACCGCTGAAAAATGCAATCCCCAGAACAATCATAATAAAAGCCGTAAAATTCTTTTTCATTTTTATCCCCCTCACTTTTAAATTGTTGATATGGTCCCATTGCATGAATGGGAAATACTCCAGACCTTGTGATAAAAGTTTTTGTGATATTAAGTATATAGTAGTGAAACAAACAACATAAAAATCATACAGATAATCCACAAATATGATATGGCAAGATGTGCATATTTTGTGACATTTTGCGTACCTTGAATATCTATGATTTAGAAAATACAACAGCCCCGAAGAAAGGTATTCGGGGCTGTTTATGGAGCTAAGTTGAATCAGGATCTTATCTAATAGCTGAATGTCTCGCTGAAGGTGTAATATGGCTCAGGCATGGGTGGTCTTTGTCTGGTCTGAGGAAGCCTCAGCGGGGACCATTCCTGGTATGCATTCGGATTGCTCGAATAACCGGAACCTGGCTCATAAGTTGTCTCTGGTATCTCATGCGCCTCGTACTGTGTAAAATCCAAAAGATATTTATTATCCCCGCCTAACGGCATGGTGAGGTCATAGGTCATCTGTATATGCCAGATCTTCCATTCGCCGTCCTCTTTTACGAAATCCACATAATAGGTCCTCCAGAACCACATGCCGGATACGACCAGTTTGCCGTCCTTAACGCTTGTATTGAGGCCAGGACCGTTGGAGTTCCACTGGCCCTTAGCTGTCTTTCCGTCGCCCGCTACCTCTATAATAGGATTCGTGGGCTGGTTGCCGCCGCTCCAGCT
>JAFGIC010000354.1 GCA_016929815.1 Deltaproteobacteria bacterium | reverse complement strand
GTTAAATTTCTATAGCTTGAATAATTTTTTTATTGACTATCTATTTGATTCTATTTAATATTTCTATGTTTCCTTGGGAGGGAGATGTCGTTTAACTATTTAAACGGATATTCCCGGTATATTCTGCCAAATATGCCTGCCAGCTATCCGCAATGGTAATTACTGCGATTTTTGGGGGTAGATTTCTTGGAATTTGGCAAATGGATTTCAAAAAAAGATGCTCTTGTCATGCCGGTATTGATTCATTGCAGCATCTTCTTTAAGAGTGAAGAGAATTATAAAAGCCTCATTGAACAATCCAATAGAATAGTCCCCTTTAATAATTGTGTAAGCGTCTTAACCGATTTCCGCCATATATATTATAGCCGGTTCCCCAAAAACTTCATTATTAACAATGGATTTCCCGCTGAATGCCTGGATAGGTATAACAAAAATAAATATCGCCCGTTTCAACCTATGAAAAGACAAAAAGGAGATGATATATGAATAAGGTTCTTGTAGTCGATGATGAGGAAGATATTAGGGTTTTGCTGTCAACATTCTTGATCACTGCCGGGTATGATGTCGTGACGGCAAAGGATGGGGAAGAGGGGATCAGATTATTTGATCAATCCGGTTTTGATATCGTGATCACTGATCTTGCAATGCCTTTATATGACGGCAATGAAGTTGCCAGATATATCCGCAATAATGTCCGCAGGATCCCTGTGATAGGCATTTCAGGGACCCCTGAGGATATGGATCGGGACATTTTTGATATTGTCCTGGAAAAGCCTTTTTCATTGGAAGAACTCATCAGATGTTTCAAGGCGATTGGGGCCGCCTGATAATTTTATTTTGACATAAAGATCCAAAATGTGTAAAGTTTGTGCGTTTTTTTTTGGGGGGGGGTAATATCTTTTTAGATTTGAAACGGATATTCCCGGTATATGCTGCAAAATATACCTTCCAGTTATCCGCAAGATGCATTCCTGCTTTTTTTTAACATGTTTTTATTCGATCGCCGGATATTACGGTTTTTTCTGTGATTGTTTTGAAATAGTTACCTGTCTTGAATGTTCAAGACAATTATCCAGATGTACAAAATCGAAGCAATTTAAAACAGGAGGGATCCATGGAAAAAGCAGCAAGGAGAAAAACAGCCCACATTATCAGTTTGCTCACCAGCCTTTTTATTTTGTTTATTGTTTTTGGTTTATCACCTGCCGGCGGCCAGGCGACCGGGTCGATCTCGGGCACGGTTTATGAAAGCGGTACCACAACTCCTATCGCTGATATAGGAGTAGCGGTCTACAAGGCAGATTATTCAGATTATGGTTTCTCTTCTACCGATGCAAACGGTAATTATAGCGTTACAGGCCTGTCTGCCGGAGATTATTATGTTCATGTGTACCCCGGTTACGATCAAAATTATATCGGCGAATATTATGATAATACAGCTTCTATCTACAATGCCGATCCAGTTACAATAGAAGGAGAGGCCAAGGCCGGGATAGACTTCTATCTGGACATTGGAGGCTCCATCTCGGGGTTTGTCTATGAAAGCAACGGGACAACTCCTATAGAGGGCATATATATAGAAGCATATTCGGATGCCTGTAATGATACATATGAAAGTTATTTGGGTTACGCTTTTACCGATGAAAACGGGGCATATACCATAAATGGCCTGTCCACGGGGAGCGCTTTTATTCAGGCACGCGCCCTTAATTACCCGGGGGAACCTGTTCTCAACTTTGTCACTGAATGGTATGACAATGCAGACGGTACAACGGATTGTAACAACGCCGTTTCTATCTCCGTTACACAGGGAGCGGATACCTCCAACTATAATTTCCGGTTAAATACGGGTGCCACCATCTCAGGGACGGTCTATGAAAGCGACGGGACAACTCCTGTCGAGGGTGTCTATATCTATGCCTTTTCTAATGCCTGCGATTATAGTATCTTGAGTTATGCTGTCACAGATTCAAACGGGGAATATTCCTTTGCAGGCTTGTCCACAGGGGATGTCTATCTTGCGGCAGTGAGCGATTATGATGCCGATGTAAGCTATTTCGAGGAATATTATGGCGGTGCTACTGATTGTTCCGGTGCCAAGGCAATCTCGGTAAACGCGGGGGAGGACTATGCAGGAAAGGACTTTCAATTGGATAGGGCAGGTTCCATCTCGGGCATTATCTATGAAAGCGACGGGGTAACCCCGATTGCCGGCGCCCAAGTGATTGCCATGTCTGATGCATGCAGTAATGATCCCGGTGCACCGAAGTTGGACATCACACATTCCGATTATTCCGGGGAATATAAACTCTCCAATCTGTCTTCAGGGAATGTCTATGTCTTTACATATGGGACGATGCCTGCAATCGGTGGGACGCCCGAATATATCAGAAACTGGTATAATAATGCATTTTCATGTGATGATGCAACTCCAGTCGCGGTAACTGTAGGATATGACACCGGGGACATAGATTTCAGGCTCTATCCTACTACAGACAGCGATACCGACAACATGCCGGATCAATGGGAGGTCGTCTATTTCGGCGATCTTTCCAATGACGGCTTCGGGGACTCCGATAATGACGGTGTCTCAGATGTTGATGAATATACAAAGGGGACCGCTCCGAGGGAGGTTTACACGGATGATCAAACCGATGATAATGACGAGGATGACGACGGGGGTGGCGGCGGAGGCGGGATATTCGGCGCAATAAGCATAAATGATGTTATCGGTTATCATCCGGACGGGATTACAAAAAAGGGGACAGGGATATACATGCCTGTTACCAATGGATTCAAGGCGCTGAAAGGCGCCCAGACCCATGTGGAAGGATTCGCGCCTGCCCTGGCCGGCCTGATCCGGAGATGTTTTGAATCCATTGAACGAATAGCCGAACCGGATAAAGACGGGATACTATACAGGCTCGGGACATACGCGTTCCCTGTCCTGGGAAGGATTGCGGAGCTTTATCTTAATGCAGTCGGCGCTGAGCAACTCATGACTGACGCCTATTCGGATACGATGATAAGTATGGCCGAATTCGAGAGGCTCAGCAAACAGGGGTTTGCGATTTCACCCCATATCGTAAAAGGCGAGGCCAAAGAACCCTGATAAAGCTGATTTATAATAATTATTTATTAAGCCATGTTTCTGATATAGCCCCATAACAGGGCAATCTGTAAAAATGGTGGGATTTTTTGGCCCTCCCGGTTTTGCAGGTTGCCCTGAAATCATGTGTTATTATCTGACTGGTTTGATTTGCATTTGACATAATAATGTAAATTATCTATATTCCGCACATCAAAAATCGCGTTCTTGCAAATTAACCCAAACATATTTGAGAGGAGGAAAAATGAAGACTAAACTATCTATTCAGCGTACCTTTCTTATCCTTTGTATTGCATTAACTTTCATAATTTTCTATGGCAGTTTATCTGCCTTTTCAGGGGAGGCCAATACTGTAACCTTTAAAGGGAAGACCATTGAAGCAGTTACCACCTTTGAAGGGGCGCCAACCAGCTACACACGCCGCGGCAACGACAAGTTCGTCGTGGGCTACTATGTAAAGGACGGACAGATAGTCGATAAGCATTCCCTTCTGGCTGATAAAGACGCACCTGTATCCGCGCTTGACCTCGATGCTCTGACGGCTAATGGCGAGGCCTTCAACGCGGTGATCGCGATCGGCAAGGGGACCGATCTTACGCTGACCGGCTCCATATCCGCCACTGATAACGGCGACGGTAAAAATGCATCTGACTTTTCAGGCCTCGGCGCCCAGATAATCGCCAAAGATTATGCCAGGGTGAAGGTCAATAATATGAAGATATACACCAAGGGCTTTGTGCGCGCGGCCTTCATTACAGATGACCACGGCCAGATACTCGTCAAAGACTCGACCGTCACCACCATGGGGGCAAATCCCCTGACCCAGGCCTATAAGGAATACGTGAACAGCGCGAACCAGAGTATAATGCTTTCTCCACCGTGGGTGCTGGGCATACAGGGCGGCATCCGTGCGGGTAATATGCTGGGTGAAAAATCCACCCTGACGGTCATAGGCTCAACAATCTCTTCCGGGGGCTGGGCTATCCTTTCCACAGACGCCTGTACAAGCCCCATGATGAATGTGGTTGATTCCACAATGGAGATCCTGCCGGCATCCAAGGGTGGGATGTCCTCAGGCAAATTCTCTTACAGCAGCAAGTACGGCTCCGGATACGGCACCTACCTTATCGGGAACTCCGTGCAGAATTTTTACGGCGTAACCTTCAAGGGCCTTACATATGCCGGCATATATACCGGCGGCACGGGCACCTATAAGTCCTCAACAGGAAAGATCGAACTCAAGGACGCCGAAGACAAGACCATAGAAACAGTTACAGGGAAAGGGAAACAGACTACGATCAATACCGTATGGGGATTCATGACACATGGCGGCGCCACTGTCAATGTCCTTGACGGGACAGCAGTAAATGCCGAAGAGGCTGTTTTCCTGCATAAGGCAGGCGGAGTCAGCTTTGTGGCCGATAACGCGAAGCTGAATTCCGGGTCAGGCATACTGCTTCAGATGATAGACAATGACGACAGGAC
>JAFGIC010000353.1 GCA_016929815.1 Deltaproteobacteria bacterium | reverse complement strand
TCAGACTTTGACGAGCCATTCGACAAGCTCATGGTCCTGAGTATAATCGAAGGACTCAATCGAGTCGCATTCAGCGATTAGCATTCAGCTAAATCATTGAATTAAAAAGGTTTTGCTGACAGCTGAGAGCTGACAGCGTGAATCCGAAAATTGGTGTTTTCGGATGGACACTGGCTAAGGAATAATATACCCGCACTTTATGAAATCGATGTCATTCATATAAGGGATAAAGGTGCTTGACATTTCCACAAAGGGATATTCCCCTCCCCATGACGGAACAGTGTATTTCGGAGGAGATTCCAGCACTGCCTTGCGCCACGCCTCGAAATCCTTGTACCAGTATTCGCACACCCTCACCCATGACTTGCGGCCCGGCATCCCGGAGGATTGAGGCATATTGCCGGACTGTGGCGGGTTATCGCCCGACATCCGGGGCGTCTCACTTGATTGGGACTGGGAGGGAGTGTTTAATAAGCTGGGGCTTTGTATGTTTAAAACCTTGTGACTTACAAACTTGAGAAGCCCGGGTTGTTTGAGCGCCTCCCCGGCATGCACCTCCAGAAACCACCTCTCACCTTCTTCCTCGGAAACGCCATCCGGATATCTGATTACTGTGACCCAGCGCAGAATAGGGGTCTTGTCCGGGTGAGGATCGGAATCATAAAACTCCTCAGTCGGCCATGCAGGAACCATTACTGTTGTCTGGCCTTCCATTCCCCATGGCGATTCCGTTATTCCCCTCATCGGCGGACGGTCAAGATAGTCCTCCTCTGTGTACCACAGCTCACCGTAACGCCCCTGAACCGCCCCGAAACGCTCAACCGCTTCCTCCGGCGGTTCAAAGGGCAGCCACAATTGATATCTGCGTATCCAGGGGCCTGACAATCTCATTATTTCCGGGCCGTGATATCGCAAATAGAACCTGTCCGTATCCGCCTGGCTGGGCGCATTTTTAAAAACGCCCAGGAAGACCTCTTTAATCATCTTTGCCCCTACCGGTGCAGCCCAGAAAGAGCCCGCCAAAAAAATTAAAATTGCAACAAATAAGATCTTTTTCCTGTCCATAATCTCCTGCCTCCGTATCAGCGTTTATACAGGCGTCAGCCTGTTCACGTAAGATCATCAGATTAAAATGTTTATGGGATCTGCCGGAAACACAGGGTCCTGTATGTTATACTTTACTGAGAATATATTTCGCCGCATTTTTTCCTGCTGCGTATCCCGAGTAGGTAGTGAAACTGAAACACGAGCCGAATGGGCCATAACCGATACTCAGCCAGTTACCTACTGCAACACCGGCGGCATAAAGGCCCTTGATGGGGGCATCTCTTTTATCAACCACCTCCAGGTCATGATTAGTGCGGATACCGCCGATGCACGTGTCGATGCCTGAATACCCCTGCAAGGCGTAATAGGGAGGGGTCGTAAGTGGAATAAGATACTCGGGATCCTTCAGAAATTCTGCGTCATATTTATTTTCACAATAGCTGTTATATTGGCTGATTGTATTTTTGAGTGTACCCGGATCACATCCGATATATCCGGCTATTTCATCCCAGTTATCGGCGACCTTAGCCCTTCCCTTCTTTTCCTCATCCGGGATACCCTGATCCAGTTCCTCCAGCCAGTTTGGACCACCCATGGATTCAAAAAGGGCATACATCTTCTTCTCTTTCTGGAACCGCCTCAGGGTAGCCTCATCAATAAGTACATAACAGACCTTATCAGGCTGTCTGTCCAGAGCCAGGCAGTTCATCCATGTATAATAATCCCTTGTCACACCTATTGCCTCATCAACAAAACGATACCCAAGCCTGTTGATCTTTATCAGATTAGGACGTCTCATCAATGTCCCTACGCTTTCATTGGTGTTGTGGCCGTGAGGCCCGATGAACAGGGTAGATATGTGGGTAGAAGCGGCGCCTATCTCCTCGGCCATGATAAGGCCGTCACCTGTGGCAAAGGGTTGATTTCCCATGATATGGACATGGGACATGTCTTCACCCGGATAGAACCTGGCCTTCAATTTGTCGTTGCCTGATATGGAGCCCGTTCCTATAATAACGGCCTTTGCCGAGATCCTCAGCTCCTCATCGCCATGGGTAGCGACAACACCTTTAATATCCCCGTTGCTGTTTGTAATAAGCCTTGTTGCCCTCGTTTCCGTGCGGACCTCTATCCCATTTTCCTTAAGGATCTTCTGCATCGCATCTACAGTTGCCTGTCCTAACATGCCATTTTTCGCATAGTGATGTGTTTTATACAATCTTTCATGAGTAAAAGGGGCAACTTCGCCAAACTCAACCCCCTTCTTCTCCAGCCATCCTACTACTGATCCTGTTGTAGTGTACCAATTGCGGACCAGTTTTGCGTTACAGTACCAGCTGTGCATATCCATGTGGTGTTGATACATCTCGTCCATAGAGACATTGATACCCAAGCGCTTCTGCACCGAACTCTCTACTGAAAACATCCCGGCCACACCTACCAGTGTGCACCCACCCGTTTGTTTCATCTTCTCCAGGACGACAATATTTTTCACGCCCTCGTCTAACGCGCTCACGGCAGCAGTCAATCCAGCCCCTGCTCCGCCGATAACACAGATGTCCGTTGACAGGTTGACAACCCTTGCAGGGACATTGGAATCGGCAGGAGCAACGGCAGCCCCGGTTGCTGCCTGTGAATCAGTGATAAGACTGCTTGCTGCACCGGCAGCCACCGCAGCAGCTGTCCCCTTCAAAAAACCTCTACGTGAAATGCCTCTATGCTTGATTCTTTTGTCACTCATGATTTTTCCCTTTCTTTTTTCATTTAGTCCCTTTGGACTAAAGGAGATTAATTCAGAGAGACTTTCACGAAGGCGCTGGCACTCCGATTTTTCCGTAACAATACATATCGGTCTCCCTGAAAAGAGGATAATGGATTGGTAAAGATTTACGGCAATTATATAGAAAAACTGATTTTAATGATAATTATTATTATGTGTTTCTGTCCGGTCCAATTCAGCCCTTACAGCGAGACCGATTTTTTCAATCATATAGGGCTTTTTAATATAGGACCCAGCGCCCAGTTTTATCGCATCCACAACATGATCCGTTTCAGCATAACCGCTGACGATAATCGCCTTCTGACGCGGCCTCAACTTCAGAATCTCTCTGTAGGTTTTGTATCCGTCCATGCCCGGTGACATAATCATGTCCAGTATCACAATGTCGAAGCCATGGTCTTTCATGGATTCAAGGGCCTTTTCACCGCTTGGCGCCGTTTCCACTTTATAACCCAGTGTGGTTAATATCCGGGACGCTATTTCTCTCTGTTCCTCCACGTCATCCACAACCAGAACAGATTCCCCTCTGCCGGAGTATTTTGAAATTGGAATCAAGGAGGATTTCTGCGGCAGCACCTTGTCTGTTGTCGGGAAATACAGATAAAACGTGGTTCCCACACCTTCAGTGCTTTCAAGGTTAATAAACCCCTTGTGGTCCTTGATTGTATGCCACACCACCGACATGCCGAGGCCGGTTCCGCTTTTACCCATAACCTTCTTTGTATAAAACGGTTCGAATATTTTTTCCTTGTCATTTTCGGAGATGCCGGTTCCGGTGTCTGATATGATCAAAAGGACATAATCCCCGGAGGGAATTACCTCATAACCCAGAACCGGGCCGTCAAGTTTAATATTTTTGGATCCAATGACAATCTTTCCTCCATTGGGCATTGCTTCGGCCGCATTGGATACCAGATTGGTGATAGCCTTCATGAGATGGAAAGGAGAACCGACGATGTTGCATAAATTTTCTTCCAGACGGACCTCCAATTTAACATCAGTATGATATGCCCTGATTTTTTCGAACTCTGGACTCGCTACAAATTCATTAACTATATTGTTAATGTTGGAGACCTCGGCATTGGCAACGCCTCTCCTTGCAAGCGCAAGCAGATCATGAACTATGGTCGCGGCCTTTAAACCCGATTTCATTATGATTTCAAGCGGTTCCCTTAATGGGCTCTTTTTCGGGATCTTCATGAGAAGAAGTTCGGGATAATTAATAGAGGCAGAAAGGATATTATTCAAATCATGTGCCACACCTCCGGCAATGGCGCCGACAAGCTCCATTTTTTTTGCCCGTTCAAGCCCCGCCTCAAACCTGTTTCTTTCATCAAGCGCGACCTTCAGCTTTTCGTTTGTCTCAAGGAGCTCTACTGTCTGGCTATGAAGGGATTGAATTAGATCAATCAACTGGTTGTTCATTGTGGCAAGGGCAAGAACGAGAGTTCCTCCGAACATTATCATTCCGAAAAGAACAGTAAACCAGGCAGATGCCGAACTCAGATATGCTGAGAGATCGAAGCTGAATGTTATAAAACCATAAACGTATCCGGCCCCTACAATAGCAATGGTTATGGTGCTGACTACTGTTGATATAACCCCTGCGCGAGTCCCGAACAGCATGGTTGAAACAAAACAGAATGCAAAGAGCGCAGCAACCCCAAGCCCGACCTGTCCCCATGCAATCAGACCTGCCAGGCTCAGTAAAAATGCTAAGACTATGATGATTGCAGCCCTGGTGAGGTAAGAAAGAAGCCTGCTGGAGAAGACTGTTGCCAGCACCAACAGATAGAGGAAGATATGAAAATACATTATATCCTGCCATCCGACGGAAAACATCCTTGAAAGCGAGGCAATAAGGCCGAAGAATCCCAGGACTGCCAGATAGCGAATGCCGCGTGTGAGCTGCTTCTCACGAATCTCATTCATCAAATCAAGACCTTTATGCATAATATCCTCGCTGGGGAAATGTGTTTAAAAGACCTTTGAGCCTATTTCATTCTATGTTTTTTTCCATTGAAACTCATTATGGTTATTTTTTCTTATATGTCTTCGGTCATCAAAAACGAGATGAGCACGCTTAAACAGAAGCGATTTCCAATTTTTTATTTGATTCGGATGGACTTGATAGGCCTCTGCCAATTCATCCACCTTTTTTTTCCCAAGGATTAGATCTGTAATGACCTTTGCTTTAAAAGAACCACTATACGATTTTCTTGTCAACATTATTAGCAATTATCCTCCATTATTAGTGCTTAATTACATAATCCTCGATTGGAATATTAAGCATCGTTACCTTTCCGTACCACATCAATTGCGGGATAAATTCCAGCCGGAGTTATGCAGTATAGTATCGCTTTTTTTCAGTTTTATACTATCGTTACTTAAACAATAACCGTCCGGCGCGTTTTAATCTTACCTTGCGCGCGCTGGACCTTAAACCTTTTAATATTCTCCAATCGCTCTTAACAGTTCTGCCCTTGCCAGGTTATGATCATAAAGTGCATTATAATAATTCATCCTTGCCTTTGATAAAAGCTCCTGTGCATCCAGGACCTCTGTGGATGTGGTCACCTGGGCTTTATAACGCTGCTCGCTTACCCGCAGGTTCTCTTCTGCCTGCTCAACCGCCTTCTTTGCAGTAGGTATCTTTTCCTCTGCCTGCTCCAGATTAAGGATGGCCTTCTTAAGTTGAAGCCTTATACTGTCCTCCTGTGTCTTTCTAGTCTGAACCAATTGCCTTTTCTGGCTTTCAATCTGCCTCACCGAACTCCTGGTCTTATCCCAGTCCCAGAATGTCCAGGATAACCCTATAGCCGTCTGCCAGGAATTTGCCTTCTGAAAGTCACTACCCTTGACAAGGGGTGTATCCCCTGCCTTGATATAACTGTAGGAAAAGTTAGCCTCGGGATAGTATTTACTTTTTGCCTGTGTAATCTGTTGGTCTATCTGGGCATCCTTCAGATCAAGGGCCTTTATCTCAGGCCTGGCTTTCAGCGCCTTCTCTATGTGAACATCAAAATCAGGATTTTCAGGCGTATATTTAAGGATGTCTTCAATCTCAAAAGACTCATCTACTGATTTCGATAAAAGAACATTAAATGACATCCTTGCAAGTCTCGCTTCATTCTGTGCCTTGAGCAAATCATATTTGGAATTGGCCAATTCCACCTCCGCTTTTAACAGGTCATTGATCGGTATCATGCCGACATTATAAAAATTATTTTCTACCGCCAGGTGAGATTCAAGTGATTCTATTGAGCTTTTGGCCACATCGACTGCCTTATCAGCCTTTAATATATTGAAATAAGCCTCTTTTACCTGTAAGGCCAGGTCCAGCTTTTCAAGTTCAACTGCAACCTTCGATTGATCTATCCCCAGTTTTGCCAGTTCATGGGCGCTTGTAAGAGAATACCCTGTAAAAATAGGCTGGGTCACTGTGGCCTTCCATTC